>CALRRW020000143.1:0-4955 GCA_943370695.1 Comamonas sp. lk
GTTCTTTATTTTCGGGCCTTTACAGGAAGTGGGCAACGTTATTATCAGCTACCGTGAAGCCGAAGCATCACTTGAAAATTTTGAACGTATTATCAATACACCCATTGAGAAAAAACCTGAGCATCCAAAACGTATCAACGCCATTGAAAAGCTGGCATTTAATAATGTAACATTCAAGCATAAATCTGCGGGTTATGATGCATTAAGCAATATCAACTTTGCGGCAAATAAGGGAGAAACCATTGCGTTTGTGGGACCAAGCGGCTCGGGTAAAAGCACATTGGTTAAATTACTCGTAGGATTGTACACACCACTCACCGGACATATCCATTACAACGAAATTGATTCATTAGACATTGACAAAGATGAGCTGCAACATCAATTGGGATTTGTAACGCAGGATACTCAGTTGTTTGCCGGAACCATAAAGGAAAACTTGTTATTTGTAAAACCCAATGCCACGGATGAGGAAATGAATACGGCATTGCAGCAAGCGGCATGTACCAATTTGTTGCAACGAAGTGAGAATGGAATAGACACCGTGATTGGTGAAGGCGGAATGAAACTGAGTGGTGGCGAAAAACAACGCTTGTCTATTGCGCGGGCATTGTTGCGCAAACCCCGTTTGATGGTTTTTGATGAAGCTACTTCGGCCCTCGACTCTTTAACGGAGGAAGAAATATCGAATACCATTAAAACCATCTCACACCAAAAGGATACTATTACCGTGCTGATTGCCCATCGCCTCAGTACCATTATGCATGCCGACAAAATTTTTGTACTGGAAAAAGGCCTTATTATTGAGGTTGGAAAACACTATGAATTACTGGAAGAAAAAGGATTGTACTACGCCATGTGGAGACAACAAATTGGCGAACGTAAGCGTGAAGGTGAAGCATAGTTCTATCAATCAAAAAACACATTTTTAATACCCATCAATATGTTTGGAAAATTAGCAGAAGCACAACAAAAAGCGGAAGAAATTAAAAAACGACTGGATACCGTATTCGTGGAAGGTGAGGCGGATGGAGGCAACGTAAAAGTAACCGCTACCGGAAACAAAACCATTCAAAACATCCATATCGATCAGTCATTGATGCATGCCGACCGCAAAGAAGAGTTGGAAGACTTATTGGTGGTTGCCATTGAACGTGCAATGCAACAAGCCGAAATGGTATCGGCATCTGAAATGAAAAGCCTGATGGGTAGCATGATGCCCGGCTTAGGTGGATTGTTTGGTAAATAATGTGAATTGAGAAGATAGACTTGAATCAAAAATCGCCCGCAGATTTCGCAAATTACGCTGATAAGAGTCTGCGGCATCTGCGAAATCTGCGGGCGAAATATTATAACACGTTTTCTATTCGAACTATTTGACAGCCATTTCTTCCAGCAAATAATCTGCCTTCGCTACTTTTTGCAATATCCAGAGTACATAACGGATATCTACTGCAACACTTCGGCTATACGTTTCATTCCAGGCGTAATCATTAATGGTGGCAGTATAGGCCCTATCGAAATTCACACCTATCAGTTCGCCTTTGCTGTTCATTACAGGGCTGCCACTATTTCCCCCAGTAGTATCCAAATTGTATAAAATATTCACCGGTAAATCATTTAAATCGGGGTGCATAAAGTTTCCGTAATCCTTGGCTTTAGCCAACTCTTTAATGGCGTCCAATAATTCGTATTCAGGACTTTCTTTTTCCAATACACCATTCAATGTTGTAAATGGTTTTTGGTATTCGGCATCATTAGGACTGTACCCTTTTACAAATCCGTATGTAAACCGGAGTGTACCATTTGCATCGGGTATAAATTGCTTTTGTTTCCAAATTGATTTAGCATCCACATATTTTGCCATCAATAAATTCAAATCACTTTCTCGCTTGCGGTCTTTTTCGTCCTCAGGGTTCATTTCAGCATTCAGCATCGAAGCCACTGTTATCATATTATCTTCCATCAACAATAACTTAACAATATCTTTTTCGAACAGCTCTTTAATTGCTGTTGGATTATTAAAGGCTGTTTGGTTGTAAAGACCGGCTACAAAAACAGGAACTGCCTCATCGGTTTTTACCAGTTGATCTACTGTTTGTATTCTATTATTGGCATCCAATGTTTTTGCTTGCTTAAACATATGCACCAATGCGGCTTCTTCAAAAGGCCTGTCGTAACTTCCCAAATACTTGTTCAGCATTTGTTCCATTCGTGGTTTTTGTTTTGTTATAAACTCTTCGCGTTCGGCATCTGTTTTTAATTTTTTGTAAGCATCGCCATAATTATCAACGGCACCGGCAAACTGCAACGCAGGCGAAGTGCTATACACAAAATCGTACCACATATTGCGTGGGGCGTTGGCAATAATTTCATTGTAAATATTGTTTATTTTAGGAATCACATCGCTGTACTTGGCACGGAGTTGAGGATCGGCTGCAATAAATTTTTCCAACTCCAGTTCGTCTGCCTTTTTTTGTTGTGTTAAGCCTGCCCGTTTAAAACCTTGCAACTTGCCTTTAAAGTTTTTGGTGGTATTGGCCAAACTTTTAATTTTACCGGCATACTTAATTTCAGTAGCTGTATTCCCCTCGCTCATCTCCTCCATTTTATTGATTTGCCAATCGTACAAATCGCTGATGTATTTCAAATAAAACGCTTCGTGGTATTGAAAAAACTTCGCAGGTTGGTGGCGGTATGTGCGGCCGGGATAACCCAATACAAATACAAAATCATTTTCCTTTACGCCTTTAGGATTCACCTTCAAAAATTTAGCAGGTTTGTACGGAACATTTTTTTCATTGTATTCTGCAGCACTTCCATCGGGAGCAACGTATGCGCGTAAAAAAGCAAAATCGCCCGAATGACGTGGCCATACCCAATTGTCCAGTTCACCTCCGTACTCACCTACACTGCGGGCAGGTACATATACCAAACGAACATCTTTTAACAATTTATAACGGAACAATACATAGGTGCGTCCGGTAAACATTTCCGAAATCTCGCATTGCACATCTTTGTGAAGGTTGTTTTCCTCGGCAGTAATGGTTTTAATATTTGCCGCAATTTTTTGCAAACGCATATTCGAGTCGTCAATACTATCGGTGCCGGCAAGTACTTTCACCGAAACATCTTCATAACTCGCAGTGATTTTACACACCAAGCCTTGGGCCAATCGTTCTTCCGATTTATTCTTAGCCAAAAATCCTTCCTTCATGTAATTTTTTTCGGGCGTGCTGATATTGGTTACAAAACTAAACGCACAATGGTGATTGGTTACAATCAGTCCGTCATTGGAAACAAATGAACCGGTGCACCCACCCACTCGCACAATTGCATCAATCAAACTCACACCTTTGGGATTATACAACTCCTGAGGAGACATTTTTAATCCAATTTTTCGCAAATTAAGATGTTGCATTTCCGACAAGGGAAACATGCCTTCTTCCATTTTGTTGTTGGTATGCGAAGAGAGGATGACGAATGACGTAAATATGAATAGGAATGCCGTAAGTTTTTTCATGAGTGAAAGAATAGTGTATGGCGAAAATACAGCTAAATCAATTTTACACAACCACAATTTGAATTTGTCTTGTGTAAAATAGCAGTCTTCTTTTCAAGAGGCTATTGCTTTATTGATTCCTTTTTAACAACTTCGAACAAACCCTTACCTATGAACAGACTTATATTTTTGCTTCCACTTTTCTTTTACTTCAATGTTCAAGCCCAACTTGCACCAGTCGGTTCCTCCTGGAACTATGTTCATTGGACATATATGCATTGGCCCGAATCAAGAAATATCAAAATAACAATTCAGAAGGATACCCTTATACAAGGTAAAGTATACTCAAAACTTCACTCTAGTTATGGTTACATTAATGAGAGTTATAAAACACTCGATAATGGTAAAGTTTATTACTTCGCACAAAACGGACACCATTTGATGTTCGATTTTAATGCCAATGCAGGTGACACTATTGTTGTAGAAAGACATACTTTTAATGGAGTTGATACTATATTTCCAGAAGCCATTAGAATAGATTCTATATACTATGATAAAGATATAAATCAAGACAGTTTGAAAATATATCAGATACGCATTATTGGACCAGACCAAGGAATGACTGCTATTATTTATGAAAGGTTGTTAATAGGGACTACTTTGATGAGTGAATACAACACGATAGTAAGCGAAGATATGTTTCCAATTAATATTGAGGCTTCAAACACACATTTTTGTTGTTACCGAGAACCAAATGGATTCGATTTTTTATTAACAGACTCAGCCTTATGCGATATTCTTGATGTGAATGAAATTGCAAGTCTGCAAAACAAGCTTTTCGTTTACCCCAATCCAACAAACCAAATACTGAACATACAGAATGAAACCCAATACGATATTAGTGCTATTGAGATATATGATGTAGCCGGTATGAATCTATCTAGTAATCTGAAAATTCTGAATAATAGCATAGAAACAAACACTCTCCCTTCAGGAAATTATTGGCTGATAATTGAATTTACAAATCACTACCGAATCATCAAAAAAATCGTAGTCGCCAGCAAGTAACCGCCCGGCACCCTAAACACAGTCCCCTATTCCCTGTCCCCTAACCGCTAACCCCTAGTATTCAACCCGTTTATCACAAACTTGGCAGCATTCCGCAATTTTTAATACATTCGCTGCTCAATTTTTTTTAGAACAGTATATGAAAATGTTATTTAGAATGATGGTGGCTGTGATGTTAATCAGCACCTTACAAGTAAAAGCTGACGAAGGAATGTGGTTGCCATGGCTCCTTAAAAGTCAAACCACAGAAGCCATGAACAAAAAAGGCTTAAAACTGACTCCGGCTCAATTGTACGACATGAACAAATCGAGTTTAAAAGACGCGATTGTTTGGTTTGGCGGAGGTTGCACAGGTGAAGTGATTTCGGCAACAGGTTTGGTATTAACC
>CALRRW020000144.1:0-4936 GCA_943370695.1 Comamonas sp. lk
GCCTTGTAAACAAGATAACGCCAACGCATCCTGCACACAAAAACACACCCGTATACCGTTGAAGGCAACTTAATCCGAATAAGATAAGACAGGCCGCCACACAAGGCTTTTTATCCACCTGCAAATAACGTTGGTAACAATACACTGCACTAAGGAAAAGGGCTAAAAATAGGGTTTCGGACCAAACCATGCAGGCTAGTTTGAGCATGGGAAAACCCAAACACATGGCAAATAAATAATAGGGAGTTTTTTTGTCGGCTTGCTTTGAAACAATAAGCATCGTTACCCAACAACAATAAGCAAAACCCAGGATATTAATCCATCGGGCGGCCTGCATCTAATAATCGGAAGGAAAAAGGGAAAGCAGAACAGGGTAGAGGGGTGGCCAGTTGGTATAGGCACTACCATCAACCTTAAGCAGCGTGAGGGATTCGCGGAAACTTTGAGCGGCACTCCAGTAGGTAATGGAATCGGCACTCAATCCAGGACCATACAATGAAGTTCCGGCATATCCCAGGATGATGACAAGGGATAGGGCTAAGGGAATATAAAATTTGGGATAAGCTCTTTGAAGCATGAGTAGCAATACTACAAAAAAAAAGTCCCGCATTGTTGCAGGACTTTTTTGGGTGAAGTAATTAAACTCCGGTATCGTGTAAAATACTCTCTTTTAAGAAAGGATGTTTGGTAGGATAGGTGTTTGCTTTGGTTAAGGCTTTTAATACAACGTATAAAAAGATACCTGCAAACAATGATAAGAAACCTAACTCCATGAAACCAACACCTTGCGATGGGGTTTCGATAATACCTGTAGGGTTATGTGAAGTAACATCCGTTGCCAAATTCATGGCACCCGGCATAATCATTAAATACATATCGTTCCAGTGACCGATTAAGATAATTGCTCCCACAAACATACCCAACTGGCGGTTACGTTTTGCTCCACGTTTCATGAACAAGAAAAACGGAATAACGAAGTTGCACACAAGGTTAAAGTAGAAAGAGAACTGGTACGAACCATACATACGTGGTTTGTAATAAGCTACTTCTTCAGGAATATTTGCATACCAGATAAGCAAGAACTGTGCAACCCACATGTAGGTCCAGAACATCGAAACTGCAAATACCCATTTACCCAAATCGTGCATATGCTCGTCAGAAGCTACACCTTCAAGGTATCCGTTTGTACGAAGGTACCAAGTAAGCAGGTAAATAACGGTCATTGCGCTGGCCCATGCCGATGCAAAGTTATAAATGGTAAAGATGGTTGAATACCAGTGTGCATCTGTACTCATGGCAACATCCCAAACAAACATGGAGAATGTAAAACCAAAGATTACCATGAAAGCAGCCGATAAACGGAATGTTTTGTCAAAGTTTGTTAATCCGCCAATTTCATCTTCGTTGCGCGAATATTTGCGGAACAAGGCTGCACATACTGTCCAGAATCCTGTGAATACAAAAATACGGATTAAGAAAAACGGTTTGTTTAGGTACCATGTTTTTTTAGCCAGCAAAGCATCCTGTGCCATTACACCATCGTGTGCCCAGTGGTAAATTCCACCATGGAAAGCAAGTAAGCTTAAAGCCACTACGGCAAAAACAATAATTGCACCAACAGGCATAAATTCGGTTACGGCTTCAATAACCCTGCGAACTACCGTGAACCAACCAGTATTGGCGAGGTTGTTAATAGCTAAAAATGCAGTGGCTGTTGCCGCTATTACAAAAAAGTAATAGCCGTTAAATAATATACTCGCCAATAATCTTTTGATTGGTAAGTGGTGATTTTGTTCAGCGGTGAAATCTTCAATATGCGGTTGATAAGTGAAATAACCTATCAATGCCAACAGCAAACCAGCTCCCATAAGGATAAACGCCAAGCGTTTCGCTTTGTCTGTAAAGATGAATTTTTCCTCTCTGATTTGAACTTCTGTAATATGTCCCATTTCAGTAATACTAGTTTAAATGTTGTATTAATTAATTGCAGCAGTTGTATCTGCTGTTGGTTGCGAAGCAGCACCACTGCTTAACGTATAAATATAGTGGATAACCTGCCAGCGTTGTGTTGGCGTTAATACCGAAGCATATGAACCCATTAAGTTTTTACCATGTGTAATTGAGTAAAAAGCTTTTCCGGGATTGATGGTTGGTAAACGGTCAGGATATGCAGGAACCTGAGGGAATTTGCCATCAGCTACAATTGTTCCTTTACCCAATCCGTCTTCAGCATGGCAAGGTGTACAGTTGATATTGTATAAACGTTTTCCTTCTGATAAATTACGCTCTGTTTTGGGTAATGGATTGGCCCATGAACTTGCAGCTTCGTAGTTTTCGTTCGATTTGGCAATGCTGTATGTAGCATATTCTAACTGGCCGCGAGCAATGGTTCCTTTCACCGGTTCACGCATGTTTAATCCGTGAGGGTTAATGGTATTGCTACCATTTGGATTCGATGCATCCTCGGTGGTTAGCTGGCTCATTGGTTCGTAAGCTACCGAAACATACATGTTTGGTGCGTATTCAATACCCGGATTATCTCCCCCAGCACTGCAAGCACTCATTAAAGAGGCTACTCCGGCAATGGCTAAAAGTGTATATACTGTTTTGTTCATACTAAATTTCATTAATCCTTTCCTTAACTTCTAATGCTCCTTCCGAAACAAAAGTATTGCGCAACGCATCTACCTGTGTTTTTGGGTGGATGTTTACAGCAATTACAAAACGATCGTCAGTAACCCTGATATCTATAACATTTGTATTACGGCCCCAGAACATTCTGTTTACATAAAAGAAGCAACCCACCATACCGAAAGCGGTAAATAAAATAGCCAACTCAAATGTAATTGGAATATATGTTGGGATGTGAAGAGATGGTTTACCACCAATATTCATTTGCCAGTCGAAGTATGAAGCATAAATCATCAGTGATAAAGCTGCTGTAATACCACACATTGCAAAAACAAATGCTGCAGTACTTAAGCGGGTTCTTTTTACACCAATCACTTTATCTAAATTGTGCACGGCAAATGGCGTGTATACATCATACACATCATATCCTTCTTTTACTAATTTTTCGGTAGCCGTAAATACGGTATCGGGACTATCATAAACCCCAAGCATCATTTTATTAGCCATGTACAGTGTCTCCTTTCTCAGCGTGTGCAGCCTCATGATGGTCATCATGAGCATGTGTAGGTAAAATTGATTTTACTTCAGCCATATTAATTGTAGGTAAGTATTTGCAGAATAAGAAGTACAACGTAAAGAACAATCCGAATGAACCGATAAGGATTGATACTTCAATATAAGTTGGCGTGTACATTGTCCAGCTCGATGGCAAGAAATCGCGGTGTAATGATGTTACGATAATTACAAAACGCTCGAACCACATACCAATATTTACAATGATTGACATGAGGAAAATGAACCATGGAGTAGAACGCGCCCATTTGGTCCAAAATACCTGAGGTGCAATTAAGTTACAGCTCATCATAATCCAGTAGCTCCACCAGTAGGGTCCGGCAGCACGGTTAAGGAAAGCATATTGTTCGTATTGCACACCTGAGTATGCTGCCACGAAAAATTCAGTGATATAGGCCAAACCTACCATTGTACCGGTAAGCATTACAATACGACACATTGCATCCAAGTGACCCATGGTAATATACTCTTGTTGTTTTAACACAACACGACCCACTACCAATAGTGTTAACACCATTCCAAATCCTGAGAAAATTGCACCCGCAACAAAGTAAGGAGGGAAAATGGTTGTATGCCATCCCGGTACCAGTGAAGTAGCAAAGTCCATCGATACAATAGAGTGAACCGAGAATACAAGCGGTGTAGAAATACCGGCAAGAATTAACGAGATCATTTCGTAACGGTGCCATGTTCTGGTTGAACCGTTCCATCCCATTGAAAGGAAGTTGTAAATAAATTTACGCATACCCACAGCTCTGTCGCGCACAGTTGCGATATCCGGAATTAAACCGATATACCAAAATACGAGTGATACCGAGAAGTAAGTTGAAATGGCAAATACGTCCCATACCAAGGGTGAGTTAAAGTTTACCCACAATGTACCAAATGCATTTGGCAATGGAATAGGCCAGTAAGCCACCCACGGACGACCCATATGCGAAAGGATAAATGATGCAGCACAAATTACCGCAAAAATTGTCATCGCTTCAGCCGAACGGTTAATGGACATACGCCATTTTTGGCGGAACAATAATAATACTGCTGAGATAAGGGTACCAGCGTGACCAATACCTACCCAGAATACGAAGTTGGTGATATCAAATGCCCAGCCTACGGTTTTATTCAAACCCCATACTCCCAGACCTTCCCACATTGTCCAACCGGTTGCCGCAATCCAGATAGCTAATACTATCGAAGAAAGACTGAAACCAAACCACCATGATTTGCTAGCGTTGTTTTCCAACGGACGCAAAATATCACTGGTTACATCTGCGAATGTTTTACCACCATCTACTAATGGTTCTCTTAATGGAGATTCGTATGACATATTATTCTATTAAATCTTTTTAAAAATCGTTAAAAATTAATGATGTGCTTCTTCAGTAGCTTTTGCTCCTTCAGCGTGCTCATGTCCATGTTCAGCACCATGTCCGTGTGCAGCGCCTTCTTTAGGGTCATCCGATCCTAATTTTTCGCCACCCACTACGTTGCGGATTTGAGTCATATAGCTAACTGATGATTGAACATTGTATTCATCCAACATGGTATAGCTACGTTGGTTTTTCATCAATTTTGATATTTCGCTGTCTTTGTCGTTCATGTCGCCAAATACAATTGCATCGGCAGGACAAGAAGCTGAACAGGCAGTTTGGATATCGCCATCTTTTAAGCTGCGGTTTTCCATTTTAGCTTGCAATTTGCCGGCTTGGATACGTTGAACGCAGAATGAACA
>CALRRW020000145.1:0-4930 GCA_943370695.1 Comamonas sp. lk
AGGATTTAAAGCAGAACGTATCAGCAACGAAGAGTTATTGGAACTTGACGTTACAGTATTGGTTCCTGCTGCAATGGAAAACCAGATTACTGCCGATAATGCAGATAGAATCAAAGCTAAGCTGATTGTGGAAGGTGCAAACGGACCAACAGTTGCTGCTGCTGATACCATCTTAAACAAAAAAGGTGTAATGGTTGTTCCTGATATTTTGGCTAATGCCGGTGGTGTTACCGTTTCGTATTTCGAATGGGTACAAAACCGTTTAGGTTATTTCTGGACAGAAGAGCGCGTATACCGCAGAGCTGACCGTGTTATGAAAACAGCTTTTGAGGCTGTTTACCAGGCATCTGTTAAACACAATATCAGCTTGCGTATTGCTGCTTATGTTGTTTCTATTGCTAAAGTTGCCGAAGTTGAAAAACTACGCGGTAAGTTTGGTATATAATCATACAAGTTCTTTTTGTTGCCACTGATTAGCACAGATGGTTTTGATGAGGATTTATTTTCTCGGAGACCAAAGCAGTGTTAATGAGTGGCAATATTTATTTAATTTAAACACATGTAATGCTGTTACTTGATTACACAGAAACTGATCACCGTGAAAAATTTCATGAGGTAAGTGTCAATAAAATCTGTGCGAATCTGTGGCAATAACAAACATTAAACACACACAATTATGTTACATAGAGAAGGTAAAGCCACCATTATGCTCACGTTAATATTCCTTTTTGTACTCAATGGTGCAATCGGATATTTTTGTGCGGATATCGTTTGGCTTCAAAATATTTTCATTGGTTTATCCATCATTTTTTTAATCATCATTCTGCAGTTTTTCCGCAATCCATCTATTAAGCCTACATTGGGTGAAAACCTAGTTATTGTGCCTGCCGATGGTAAAGTGGTGGTTATTGAAGAGGTAATGGAAACCGAATATTTTAACGAAAAACGCATGCAGGTTTCGGTATTTATGTCGCCCTTTAATGTGCATGTAAACCGCAATCCTGTTGGTGGAATTGTGAAATATTTCAAATACCATCCGGGTAAATACCTGGTGGCCTGGCATCCTAAATCGAGTACCGAAAACGAACGTACCACAACGGTAATCGAAAACTCAAACAAGGTTCAGATATTGTTCCGTCAAATTGCAGGTGCTTTGGCTAAACGTATTGTTTGGTATGTAAAAGAAGGACAACAGGTGCAACAGGCGGGCGAAATGGGCTTTATTAAGTTTGGTTCGCGTGTGGATATATACCTGCCGCTGAATGCAAAAATCAAAGTTGAACTCAACCAGGTTGTGAAGGGTGGCCGCACTATTTTGGCAGAACTTTAAGCAAGTGGGTTGAAACAGTAAACAAAGACTACTAACTACACTTATTTTAAAATAGTTCCTTATATTTGAGTAACAATAACAATAATTGATATGAAAAAGATACTAGCATTAGCAGCGTTTGTGGTTTTAGGTTTTACCGCATCGTATGCACAAACAACACCGGCACCAGCAAAAAAGACAACTCCAGCGGCAACCGCAACTCCTGCAACTACTACCATAACACCCACTGCAGTTGTTGAAGAAGTTTCTACTGTAAATAATTCAGCTAAGAAAGAAAACAAAAAGGAGTGTACCACGGATGAGAAAAAAGCCTGCGGCACTAAAGCAGGAAAAAAATCATGCTGCAGCGATAAAAAAGACTAAGCATAACAATTTTGAAACCGGAAACCTCGCCTAGGCGGGGTTTTTTGTTGCCCGAAGGGGAAGCGTAAAGCAAAATACGGTTCCTTCGTTTTTGTGGCTCTCTGCCCAGATGGTTCCCCCATTGCGCTCCACAAAATCTTTGCACAAAATTAAACCAAGTCCTGTTCCTTTTTCGTTGGCCGTTCCTTTGGTGGTAGGGTGTGCATGTTGGTTAAAAAGTTTGGACAAGTTTTCGGCACTGATACCAATACCATTATCCTTTACGGTTATCACACATTCGTTGTTTTGCAAATAACTTGATAATTCAATGCTTCCGGCTTCGTCTGTAAACTTAATGGCATTGGAGATGAGGTTTCGGATAACTAAATTAATCATATCAATATCTCCGTATGCAGTGGTGTCTTCGGTTACATGATTGTGCAATGAAATGTTTTTTTGATGGGCTGTGCCACTTAATAAATTGATGTTTTCCTGAGACAAGGTATGGATATTGAGTTTTTGGATATGAATCGGGATTCCCTTGATCTGTGCAGACGCCCATACCAATAAATTCTCCAGTAAATCAATTGTGTTTTCTACGGAACTTGAAATTTGCCTGGTGATATCCGAATTGTTTTGAGGAACGTAATCTTTATGACCAACCAAATCAAAGTACAATTTCATGGTGGTAAGATTGTTTCTTAAATCGTGCGAAATGATTGAGAAAAAACGGTCCTTAACAGTATTCAACTGGTCCAGCTTTTCTTTTTGTTCGGAGATATTGCTGTTTTTTTCAATAAGTTCGATTTGCTGCTTGCGCAAACTTTTGGCAATGCGTCTGTTTTGAATGGTGAAAAACACGAGCACGATAAAAATTAAACCCAGAATAAAGGAAGCATAGGTTAATAAACTTCTGATTTCCCGTTCGCGCATCAACTCCGATTCCTGAATTTGTTGTTCTTTATTCAACAACTCAATTTGTTGTTGTTTTTTCTCAGATTCGTATACGAGTAATTGGTCTGTTAATTTTTTAAGGTTGTTGTCATTGTATATTGAGTCTTTTAATTCACTGCTTAAGGTGCTGAATGTACTGGCCTTTTCGTCTTTTTGGGTGAGTTTGTATACAACAGCTAAACCTTGATAAGCGGTTTCGAGTTCAAATTTCATTCCGGCACTTTTTGCAAGTTTAATTGCTTTCTGAAAATTGGAAATTGCCTTATCATAATCTTTACTTTGTGTATAGGTTTTACCCAATGCATTTAAATTGGAAACAACAATGGGTTGTGCTTTTAATTTCTGACTGATATTAAGTGAACGGCTGTAGTAACTGATAGCTGTGTTTGTTTTACCATTGGCCTGTTCAATATTGCCCAATTGAAACAATATGGCGGCAACTCCGGCCTCATTTTTCATTTCGGAATACAAGGAGAGTGATTTTACAAAATACTCTCTTGCTTTTGCAGGATTGTTTTGCCTCAGGTAAATATTGCCAATATTATCATATCCGGTAACGGCCATAAATTTATTGGACGATTGTTCATACAGCGAAAGGGCCCTTACATTGTATTCAATGGATTTGGAAAAGTTGTTTTGCCGCGCGTAAATATCACCAAGCGCACTCAGGGTGGTTATCATTCCCGGCTTATTCGTTATTTCTTCATAATAGCGCAAAGCCTTGAGGTAGTGGTCGGCCGCCAGTGGCAAGTTTCCTTGGCTGTAATAAATTCCACCCAGTGATGTGGTGATATCGGCCTGTTCTTTTCTGTTGCGGTTGGAACTGTAATGGTTGAGTGCTTCAAGATACAACTCTTTGGCACGCTGAAAATTTCCGTTTCTGTTTTCAATGCTTCCTGCGAGTTGCAAACACATTGCAAGGGTGCTTTCATCACCCAATATTTTAGCCTTATCAATTGCCTGATCGAGGTAGGTGAGGGATTGTTGAGGATTGTTGTTGCGACTTTGATTTGCAAGCAACACGAGAGCGGATAATTTATCCCGGTCGTTTCCTGTTAAGCTGATTTGCTGTAAACTATCTGTGTTTAATTGCTGAGCCATTATTGTTAGTGGACTCATCAATAAGCAATAAAGCAAAAACAGGTAAATTTTAGGACTTATCACGCTTCAGTATTTTCTACTAATTTAAATCCACTTCCGTGAACATTCACAATTTCGAGTGAAGTATCTTCTTTAAGCAGTTTGCGAAGTTTGTTTATATATACATCCAAATTACGTGCAGTATAAAAATCATCGCGCCCCCAAACGTTTAACAAAATAGCATTGCGCGAAATTAAATTGTTTTTGTTGCCGATAAATAATTTGAGCAATTCAGCTTCAGTGGTGCTGATGCGTTTTTCATTTCCCCTTATCTGAATAAGGTGGTGGGTATAATCTACCAATGTTTTTCCGGCAGTATACGTTTCTTCCTTTGCGGCAATATCGGGTTGTGTAAACTGTGAACGTTTGATGATTGCTTTGATCCGTGCAATTAATTCCTGGGTGCTAAAAGGTTTGGTGATGTATTCGTCTCCACCGATTTCAAATCCTTTCAGTTTATCTTCTTCCGAAGAGTTTGCTGTAAGAAAGATAATGGGAACAACTTTATTGATTTCACGAACATCTCCGGCCAATTCGAAACCGTCTTTTTTGGGCATGTTCACATCAAAAATACAGAGATCAAATTTTTCTTTTTTAAATGTTTCCAGTCCTTCAACTCCGTCTTTACATAATTTGATTTGAAACCCCGCCAAACGAAGGTTTTCCTTTAATAAAAAACCCAGGCTGGTTTCATCTTCAACTAATAGTAAATGTGGTAATTGATTTTTAGCCATGGTTGAATCGATTTTAAACAAATGTAAAAGAATGTATGAGGTTCTGAAACACTACTCAAAAATAGCAATTTAAATGAAAGGCAAAACACGCCTGAAGGCCTGTTAATGTTAAGGATTTGGGGGTTGGTTAATGTTTTCTTAAAAATATTCAGTCCCGGCAATCGCGCAATATTATAGTGTATTCACTTATGATGCAGAGTGATGATAAAGTTAAGTAATATCGTTTTTATGTGTGTATGAGGTTGGCTTGAAAACGCTTATTTACAGTATGATGTTTGGTGCTGATAATACTTCATTTGCAGCGATTGTATCACGGATGGGACGTGTTTCTGTCAACCTTTCTGTTCAATTATTCACACGTATTTTTGTTGCTGTCTATTTTTGTGCTATGCTGTTAGCGCCTTGTATAACGCTAATCTCACGGTTACAA
>CALRRW020000146.1:0-4915 GCA_943370695.1 Comamonas sp. lk
TTGAATTTTGGATGTCATTCACGGTGTTGCAGGCAATTTCTGTTGCGCTCCTGTTTGCCTTTTCCATCGATTGAATATATTGTTTGTCGTAATAGGTTAATAAAATCAGGAAGCACTCCGATACATTGTTTTCCAGTAAATGGTTAATGGCATTTTTGGTGTCAAGGCCCCCAAGTCTTTTTTGAATGCGCATGATGGCGTTTACCAATTTATCCCTCTCAAAACGACCGTATTCTTTGACAATAAATGCCAGCCGTTCTTCAAATGGAATCTGCAAGGTGTAAATTGTTGCCTGTTGCATGCGGGTATAAAAAACCTCGGTTAAGTTGAGCAAGCCAATTCGTCGGCTTTCATTTTCAATCCAGATGGGCTGTGCTTGTTCAATTGTACCATCATCTTTCACCTGGTAAAAAGGTGCAAGTTTTTCAACCAGTATGTTTTCAAAATATTCCTGCGAAGGTTGAGGGTCCAACCCCAGATTGCCAAATGCAGAACCCTTGTGATTGGCCAACTTCTCCAAATCAATAACAGGTATGTTTTGTTTTTGCAGTTGATACAATACTTCTGTTTTCCCACTTCCGGTAAAACCTCCCAGTACATTAAAGGTAAATGGGATGTCGAGTTGCTCCAAAACCCAATGACGGTATACTTTATATCCCCCTTCAAGCAGATACACCTCAAATCCATAAAAACTAAGTAACCATGCCATCGCGCCACTCCTCATTCCGCCACGCCAGCAATGCACCAATAGTTTTTTATCTGACGAATGTTTTTTTGAAAGCAATTCAGCTTGTTCTATAAACGAAAGCAATTTTGGCCCGAAATATTTCAAACCAATTTTGATGGCATCTTCCCGACTAACTTGTTTGTAGGCCGTTCCAATTTCTTTGCGTTGGGCATTATCAAAAATAGGGAAGGAGTGAGCATTGGGAATATGAGCATAAGCATATTCACTTGGGCTGCGTACATCCAAAATAGGAATCGTTTTGCCAAGCTGCAAAAATTGGGGTACCGAAATTTTTTGAATTGACATATCGCTTATGAATATACTTGCAAGATATTCGGTTTGGTATATTTTGATGCGAATGAATAAAACAAAAAAGGCTGTCCGAAGACAGCCTTTAGTATATCGAAAATGCAGTTTTATGGGCGGTAAGTAAGGTTCCCGTTAAGTACTGTTGAGTCCCCCGTTGTACCGTCAAAGCTTGTTTTTAGTGTAAGATTGTTTACTGTTGCCGAAATTACACCATTTACATTGGTCACAGTTACGCTTCCACCATCATTTTGGGAACGGTAGGCAATACTCCCATATGAGGTATTTACAGATACTTCCATTGGGTCAGCGCTTCCTAGTTTTGTTAGATAGGATACAATTTTATAAGTACCTGTAGCAGGGGTTTGCGAATAAAACCAAATTTGAAATGAACTAATAGAATCATTGGTTCCACCTCCCATTAAACCGTTATTTGTTCCTGATCCATTCCATATTGCACTGGAAGCGGAATTTACAAAAGTTTTACCATTGAATGTCCATGTGTTTTCAGTAGGATTTGATGATGTTGTACTGGTGCTAGCGGTGGTTGATGTTGTACTTGTTGTAGCCGTAGAAGCGGTGGTTGCAGTTGTACTTGTAGTTGCTGTTGTAGCAGTTGTACTTGTGGTAGAAGTTGTAGAGGCTGGTGTTGCTGTTTCTTCTTCTTTACATGAAATAATGAGCGATGCAGTACCCAGTACTACAAATGCTGCTGTTAAAAGTGGTTGTTTCATTTGTTGTTAGATTGTGGAGCAAACATCTTTTAAAGGCACTTTTTGAGCAATACAGCATATGCTGTATTTTGAATGGTAAGGCAACAAAAAAGGCCGCCCGAGGGCAGCCTTTCATTTATAGAATAAGCAACTATTATTTAAGCACTTCTCGCGATATAACAATACGTTGCACCTCCGAGGTTCCTTCGTAAATCTGAGTGATTTTTGCATCGCGCATCATGCGCTCCACATGGTATTCTTTCACAAATCCATAACCGCCATGAATTTGAACGGCTTCTGTGGTAACCCACATAGCTGTTTCCGAAGCATACACTTTTGCCATCGCACTCGCCATAATATAATCCCCATGAGCGTCTTTTATGGCTGCGGCTTTAAGGCATAGCAAACGTGAAGCTTCAATACGGGTTGCCATATCGGCCAACTTAAACTGGATAGCCTGGTGGTGCATAATTTCTTTTCCGAAAGCTTTACGCTCCTTTGAATATTTAAGGGCTAACTCATAAGCGCCACTTGCTATACCCAAAGCTTGTGAAGCAATACCGATACGTCCCCCGGCCAAAACCTTCATTGCAAACGTAAACCCAAATCCATCATCTCCGATTCTGTTTTCCTTCGGCACTTTCACATCCTGAAACATGATTGAGTGTGTATCGCTTCCGCGGATACCCATTTTATCTTCCTTTTTACCAACGGTTACACCCGCCCAGCTTTTTTCTACAATAAAAGCGTTGATACCTTTATGCTTTTTCTCAACATCAGTTTGGGCAATCACTAAATAATACGTTCCTGTATTACCATTGGTAATCCAGTTTTTTGTTCCATTTAATACATAATGGTCACCCATATCCACAGCGGTAGTTTTTTGCGAAGTTGCATCACTGCCTGCTTCCGGCTCCGAAAGCAAAAATGCTCCGTGAACCTGGCCGCTTGCCATTGGGACTAAATATTTTTGTTTTTGTTCTTCGGTACCGTAAGTTTCCAATCCCCAGCACACAAGTGAGTTGTTTACAGAAACAACAACCGAAGCAGAAGCATCAACTTTTGAAAGTTCTTCCATGGCCAATACATAAGAAATAGTGTCCATTCCCGAACCTCCGTATTTGGGATCAACCATCATCCCCAGGAATCCGAGTTCTCCCAGTTTTTTAATTTGCTCTGCCGGAAATTTTTGGTGTTCATCACGTTCAATAACACCCGGCAACAATTCTGTTTGTGCAAAATCACGGGCTGCCTGCTGTACGTTCAAATGCTCTTCTGTTAACTCAAAGTTCATATGCGGTTTGGTTTAGGTTTATCAAAATAATATTGGGGACTGCGAAAATACTGATATAGCTTGTAATTGCAAATACTAAGATTATACCCTCAAACTATTGGTGCCTGAGTTTCGTACTGTTTAATGGTGAAGGGCTTGTGAATGGAAATTACCATAACAGTGGGTTAAAAGGATCCCACTGCAGGGAATGATTGAAAAATTAAGAATTCATTAGGGGAAATGGCACCAGCTATTGTTGCCTTTAACATTGTATTTGTTTTATCTTGGATATATAATATGGCTAGGCTTATGGTTCGGTTAATTTGCGGCTTCCTGTTTTTGGGGGTAAATGTTTGTGCGCAGCATGCCGGTAATTGGTATTTTCCTGAGAATGTGGGGGTGAAAATTGACGAAGATGTACGTTCCTTAACGGGCGGAAAAGTGGCCACAGCCGTTCCAGCAAATGTGCAAATCCGCCCAACAGAAGGGGCTGCCTGTATCTCTGACTCCAAAGGGGATTTATTGTTTTATACGGATGGTGTAACAATATGGAACAGGAATCATATGCCCATGAAAGCAGGCCAAAATCTGAAAGGAGGCCCATCTGCAACCCAGCCTGCCAGCATTGTTCCCGATCCTGGCAATCCTTCCAGATTTTATGTTTTTACAGTTGACGACTTTCAGCACGTACTCAAAAATGGTCTTTGTTATTCGGTTGTAGATATGTGTTTGGACAACGGACTTGGTGATGTAACAGCACAAAAAAACATTCCGCTTCTCAGTTTGGCAGGCGAAAAACAAGCCATCACCAAACATAAAAATGATACAGATTATTGGTTAGTAGTACACAAGCATTTTTCCAATGCCTTTTATGCTTACAGGATTAGTGCAGCAGGAATTGATTACCCTGTAATATCTTATATCGGATCAACACATGAAGGTGGGCTTTATGCCGGAACAGCATCTTCTATAGGGCAAATGAAGATATCGCCCGATGGAACCAAAATTGGCCTCGTGAATTCGAATCAGGAAATCGGAAATGACAGGGCATTACTCGAGGCCTTTAGTTTTAATACCGAAACAGGTAAAGTTTCCAATTTTGTAAACCTTACAGATTTGATATACCCTATTTTCCATGGTTTTTATGGGGGCTATGGTTTTGCGTTTTCTCCCAACAGTAAAAATGCCTATGTATATACTTTCTTAGGTATTCTTCAATTCCATCACAATAATGCTTCATGGGGATATACCAGTATTCTTGCAGGATCAGCGGTTTTACTCAATCGGATGGGAGGGATGCAATTGGCACCAAATGGTAAAATTTACATAGCCAAAGGGGAATCCTATCTGGCATCTATTTCTTATCCCGACAACCTCGTTCAATCGGCAGGATTTGTATTGGATGATGTTTTTTTGGATGATGGCATTGCCACCTGGAGTTTACCGGGTTTCTATGACGGATTTAAATACACACATCAGGATCCGTTATGCTCTCCGATGGACAATATTCGCGGTGCAAAATCCGATTGTATATCCGGTTTTTATCCCAACCCGTTTTCGGATAACCTTACCATCATGTTGCATACAACTTCCATTAAAGATGTTCGTTTTTACAATACAATGGGTCAGTTGGTATTATCATATCAACCCGTTAATCAGGCAGTAATTTCAATTGACACCCGAAACCTGAAAGACAATGTGTATGTTGTTGTCATTACACAATCCGATGGGTCGCGCTGCGTAAATAAAGTATTCAAGAAGTAAGTTTAGGAGTAAGATCACTTACATCCAACCTTTTCTTTTAAACCATATCCACACCACTATTGTAATGGTAAGCATTAATCCCAGTACACCTGGATAACCCCATGTTTTATCCAATTCGGGCATGTAATGAAA
>CALRRW020000147.1:0-4901 GCA_943370695.1 Comamonas sp. lk
GACGAAGGAAAAATTTCCAACTCTGCTGCTTCTCAAAAAGTATTTCCGGCTATGATTGCGGAGCCCGGTAAATCCGTTTTGGCCATTGCCGAATCGTTAAACCTCATCCAACAAAGTGATAGTGGCGAATTGCAGGTGTGGATTAATGAAGCCATTGCCAAGTATCCTGAAAAAGTAATTGAGTACAAGGCCGGAAAAACATCACTAGTGGGATTGTTTATGGGTGAAGTGATGAAGTTTAGCAAAGGGAAAGCCGACCCTAAAGTGGCAAACAAATTATTACAGGAAACGTTGGATAAGAGTTAGGGGATGGGGATTAGTGGTTAGGGGATAGGGTTTTTTGATCCCGAAGCTTCGGGGCTGCGCAAGACAATTCAGTGTAATCAATGTATCCCGATAGCTATCAGGAGCGGATAAAAAAAACATCAAACAACAAAAATGCTAAAGGCCATCCCGAAGTTTCGGGAGCCGATAGTTAACAGCAAATAGAATGAATAAACTAAAAAACATCAGCACATCATTTGTTGCCATTATTGCAACACTGGTTTTGGTATCATGCGGAAGCGATGCTGCAACCAAAGGCGGTTTTACCATCAAAGGAAAAATTACCAATAGCACCGAAAAATCCATTACCATTAATGAACTTACCTCAAAAGGCTTAATTCTGCTGGATACAGCTGCTATTGAAAAAGACGGTTCGTTTGAGCAGAAAGGAAAAGTGGGCGAGCAAACATTTGCCATTATTAATTTCCCAAAAGGAGCAGTATTGCTTGTAGTGGATTCTGTTTCGGATATGTTTTTGAGCATCGATGCCAATACCCCCGACCAGTTTGGTGTGAAAGGTTCAGATGATACAGAACAGTTGCGCAAACTATTGGAAGTAAACAATAAATACATGCAGGCATTGCGCAACCTTGAGGCCCGTTATGCAGAATACAATACAACGGTGCCATCTGCTGCCATGCAGGAAAAAATCCGGTTTGAATACGACAGCATTATGGGGAATCGTGCAAGGGAAATACAAGGATTTATTTTCAGCGGAAAGCCTAATATCACGGCTTATTTTGCCACCAACTTTTTAACGGCCGAAGCGGATTTTCCGTTTTTTGATAAGGTAGACAAACAATTTTACGCAGCCTTCAGCAATTCAAAGTACGCCCGCGAACACCATCAGCGTGTGGAAACCCTTCGCAGAACAGCTATTGGCGAAACAGCTCCGGATATTGTATTGGCCGATCCGTTCGGAAAATCAATTGCCCTTTCATCTTTGCGCGGCAAATATGTACTGGTTGATTTTTGGGCAAGCTGGTGCAAACCCTGCCGGATGGAAAACCCAAATGTGGTGCGGATGTATAACAAGTTTAAAACAAAAGGATTTGAAGTATTCAGCGTATCCCTCGATGACAATAAAGAGGCCTGGATGAAAGCCATTAATGATGATAAGTTATTGTGGAACCATGTGAGCGACTTAAAAAAATGGAACGCATCGGTTGTTCCGTTATACAATATCGAATCCATTCCGTTTACAGTATTACTGGATAAGGATGGAAAGATTGTTGCCAAGAATCTGAGAGGGGCAGAGTTGGAGCAGAAACTGGCGGAGTTAATGCCTTAATCCTGTTCATTAATGATATTCCAAAGCCGTTTCACGACAATGTGAAGCGGCTTTTTTTGTGAACTGCAGGGAAATAAAGAGCAAAAAAAAGGTTGAACATATTGCCCAACCTTTTTTGCATAATCAATCTGTTTTTACCGTTTACATAACTCTCTCAAATCGGTTTCGTTTCCTTTGAATACGTTAAAGTCAACGCCTCCTCTGATTCCATTTACCTTGGCTTTATCGGTATGCTGCCAAATAAGCCAGTTTGACGTTTTTTGGTTTAAGTCTGTTGTTTTGTAATGTGCAATCCACAATGGGTATTTTCTCAATTCAGGCGTATTCAAATAGGTATTGAAAAAATGCCAGCTTGTGTAAATAATTGGTTTTACACCATAATGTCTTTCGGCAAGCACAAGCCATGTTTTGATGTTTTTGCGCATCAGGGCAGGCGAAATACTTCCTTTTATTTCTACATCCAACACAGGAGGTAAATCACCTTTTTCCAATTTAGGAACTTGTTTGATAAACAGGTTCATTTGTTCCTGTGGAGTAAGGTGGGTGCGGTAAAAATGGTAAGCTCCACGCATGATGCCGGCATTTTTTACCTCTTTCCAATTGTCTTTAAAATATTCGTCAACCACAGTTCTGCCTTCCGATGCTTTGATAAAGGCAAAGTCAACCGATACTTCGTTGCGGTTCATTTTGCTCACGGCTTCCCAGTCGATATTCCCCTGGTGGCGCGAAACATCTATTCCATGCACGTTATAATCTCCGGGAATTTCCACACCAAATGAAGGATAGGATGGAGAAGAACCAAAATAAACATTGGAATCAATTCCGGTTACTGATGCTGAAATAAGTAATGAAACCCCGGCAACAGCAAAGGTACTCAGGGAAACAAAGGCTATATTTTTAAGTTTTACCATTTCTTATTCGGATTAACATTCGCAATATAGGAAAAGCAAATATAGTAAATGTGCATAAACTGTGCATAATTATACACAATGCAATTCCGATATCTATAAAATTATACGATTTGTTTTTCCCTTTCATTCTCAGTAACTAAAGAGGAAACCGCGAAAAAAGTGAAACTTTAGTATGTTAAATAAAAACTATTCTTATTTTTGCACCCCATTCAACAATTGGCGGGATTCCCGATAGCTATCGGGACAGATGTGTAGAGCGTAGGAATTAGTTGAAAATGGCGGGATAGCTCATCCCGAAGTTTCGGGAGGTTAGAGCGTAGGAATAATATTTATGGCGGGATAGCTCAGATGGTTAGAGCGTAGGATTCATAACCCTAAGGTCGGCAGTTCGATTCTGCTTCCCGCTACAGTAAAGGCTTCGAAATCGAAGCCTTTTTTTATGAAAAATATTGTGGACAGTTCGTCCCGAATCTTCGGGACTGCTTCCCGCTACAAAAAAGCTTCACAAGTGAGGGGCTTTTTTTTGTGAAAATCACCTTCGTATTGATACCAGCACAAACAACATCGTAAAGTAAATAGTTACCACACCCTCATGTTGGAGCATGCACTGTACTTTGAATAACTTGAGTATGAATTTTTATTATGTAAGTAATTAATTGATTTGCAAGCTCATATTAATCATAGTTAAATGTGCACTATTGGTTTTTAGCTTTTTGTTATTCACATCATCAAATTTGATTTTATTTTCAATATAATTGTACAGCCAATATTTAATGAAACTTTTATAGTGTATTAGGTAAAGTTAAATGAAACCTATTAGCCTAATAACATTTTTACTCTTGATGCTCATCTACTCATCTACATTAGCACAGCTGTCCTATAGACTGGGACAACCAACTGCAACTGACTTTAAATCCGGTAGACTCTTTTCATTAAAGATTACAGCAAACGATACGCTTCTTAAAGATACGGTATACCATATCGTAAAGGTTATGAAGGGCGATACGCTTGTGGTTGCATATAAACTACAGGTAATATCCGATTCAATTAATGGCGTCCGCCAACATGTTACTGATTCAATAGTTTCAGATTCGTTGTCTTATCAACAGTTACTGCAACACGACAGTATCAGAAACCAAGGCAGTCTCAGGTTATTGCTAATCGCCTCAACTGATATTGAAGCAAGCTATCCCATCGAAGCTATTTATCAATCCCCGCCCAAGTTGGGGATCACCAAAAAGGTTGATTTTATGGTAGATAGTATTGTAAAGAGCAAACCGGTAAAAATTAGCGGTTCGCTTACCGTAATTGGCCAGTATTCGGATAACAAATACCTGTATCAATCTGTTCCTCAGAATTATGTAAGGGGGTATGTGAATACAACGTTAGATGTATTCGGTTTGCCATTCAGTGCCGGTTATTATTACACAACGGAGAGCAACTCGGGAGCCAATCAAATAAACAATTTCAGGTTGTCGTTTCGCTATGATCAATTTTATCAAAATCTTAAAACAAAGATGGATAAGAAAATTGAGCTGAGTAAGGTGTCGGAGATAAAAAACATTACCAATATTGATATCAACTCCTTGAACAGTGAGTTATCTAAACTTCAATATGAGTTAAATACTAAGGATTTTCAGAAGATATTATCCAAAAACCAAAGTTATCTTGATTTGGGAGCCAGGGATTCTGTTTTTGCCAAAACGTATAAATACAAAAAGGCGTTAACCAAACAGAAAGAGTACCAGCAAAAGTTGGATAGGTTAAATGAGCTCAAGGACTTAAAACAGCAATACCTTGAATACAGTAAAATAGCGGAATTCAATAGTAAGGTAGCAGAGGTTAACCTCAATAAGCCCAAAGACTTTAGAAAGGCGGCAAAACGTTTTGGTTTTGTCAAACCCGGACAAAGCATTTTCCTTTCCATCAAAAAAATGGATATCGGCACATTCGATCCTGAATATACTACGCTTGTGTTGAGTGGTGTAAATTTAACAGGTGTCAATATTGAGCTCAATCCCGGTAACCTTTATGGCGCATTTACTTGGGGTAAAGCCATTGCAAACTTTGATAATCCATTCAATTTTTCGGCACTTGCCGGTGGCCGGAATATTATGTCGGGACGAATTGGTGTAGGAAACAAAGATAAATTTTTGGTGGCTGTATCTATACTGAAAGGAGCTGATGATCCCGGAAATTTGGTAAAAGATTCCACTAATGATTATTACCTCCCTAAATACAATTACGTAATTGGTTTGGATGCCAAGTATAAAATATCTGCCAATGCCGAAGCGGGTATCGAGTATGCCAAATCTCAAAACCAATACATTAACCCTGAGCCTCAAAAATCGGCAGAGCAGCTTAGCAAACTGGTG
>CALRRW020000148.1:0-4887 GCA_943370695.1 Comamonas sp. lk
AGCTTGGCACCATTAAATTCATAAAAATGCAATCATCTGCCACAACTGTTGAAGAATATTTGAATCATTTACCGGAAGAGAGAATTGTTCCGATGGTAACATTGCGCAAAGCCGTTTTACAAAATTTACCCAAAGGATTTTCAGAAGGAATGGGATATGGAATGATGGGATATGTTGTACCCCACTCTTTGTATCCAAATGGTTACCATTGCGACCCCAAACAACCATTGCCATTTGCAAGTATCGCTTCACAAAAAAACTTCATTGCGTTTTACCATATGGGGATATATGCAAACCCTGAATTACTCAAGTGGTTCGTGGAAGAATATCCAAAACATTGCAAAACCAAACTGGATATGGGCAAAAGCTGTATCCGGTTTAAAAAAATGGACCAGATTCCTTACAAACTCATCGGAGAACTCATGAGCAAGATGTCTGTTAAAGAATGGATTAATTTATACGAGCAAAACCTGAAGCGTTAATAATCTAATCCGTTAAATCTGTTGTCCCGAAGTCTCAGGAGGTTAATATGGATGACTGATTCGGCAATTGGTAAACATAAACAACAAGGTTTATTGACATAATCAACATCCTTAACACAATTAACCTAAATCCATTTACCTATCTTGCACCATGCTCATTTCATTACACGCTCAAAATCCAAACCCCCGCGATCTCAAGATGGTTATTCAAACGCTTCAAAAGGATGGTGTGATTATTTTACCTACAGATACAATTTATGCAATGGCATGCAAACTCGACAGCAAAAAAGGGATTGAGCGCATGGCAAAAATTTCGGGCAAAAAAGTAGAAAAGGTAAAGTTCTCTTTAATCTGTTCGGATCTTTCACATATTTCCGATTATACGGCAGTAATGGACAAGGCTATTTTCCGGTTACTTAAAAACAACCTGCCGGGCCCCTTTACCTTCATTTTAAATGCAAACAGCAACGTAACAAAATACTTTGCCGGAAATAAAAAAACAATTGGCATCCGTGTTCCTGATAATGCCATTGCACAATCCATTATTCGCGAGTTGGGCATTCCGTTGGTGGTAACCACCATTCACCACGATGATGAAATTTTGGAATACATGACGGACCCTGAAGAAATTCATGAGAAATACGAAAACCAGGTAGACCTTGTTATTGACGGAGGAGCAGGAGGAAACGAACCATCAACCATTGTAGATTGTACAGATGATGAACCAACCATTGTGCGCGAAGGTAAAGGAGAATTGAATGCTTAATATACAGTAGGCAATGAATATGTGAAACTGAGTTCACCGAAGCCATCACAAAAAACATTGTTGCTCGGGACACTTCGATAATCCCGAAGCCTCGGGATTGTATGACAAATAAGAAATAAAACTGAAAACAGACAACCGACATATCGCCATTATTTGCAATCCCAAATCGGGGAAAGGCAAACCGCTCAAATTGTTACCGCAATTTGAGGAATATGTGCAGGCCAACGGATTTTCATTCGAGACATTTACAGGAGCACTTCCCAACACACTTGAAAGTTTTACCGACCTGGTAATTATGGGTGGCGATGGAACCATTAATTATGTGGTGAATCACTTTAAAGCCATCCACATTCCCATTGGTATGATACGATGCGGAACCGGAAATGATTTTACTGAATTGCTGATGGGCAAAAAAAACACCGCTGCATATTTTGAAACGGCTCTTTTTGCCGCACCCAAACCGGTGGATGCAGGAAGCTGCAATGGGCGTTTATTCACCAACGGAGTCGGAATCGGATTTGACGGCTGGGTGGTAAACAAACTTTTAGTAAAACGTTTGTTCACAGGTAAAGCGGCCTATTACAGTTCTGTTATCAGCTTGTTGTTATTTTACCGCGAAAGCAATATCACCCTTACAGTTGATGGCGACACATCGGATACATCTTTGTTTATGTTATCGGCTGCAAATGGAAAAACGTACGGAGGCGGATTTAAAGTAGCGCCCAAAGCAAGCGTAACGGATGGTTTATTGGATTTACTCGTTGTCAAAAAAATATCCCTGCTCCAACGCTTACGGTATTTACCTGTTTTGGAAAGAGGCGACCATTTGGATAAACCACTTTCCTTTATCCGATACCTCCAACCCAAACAAATTACTGTAACCAGCAGTATCCCATTGCAAGCGCACCTGGATGGCGAACACCTTATTGCAAAAACATTTGAAATTAGGATATTGCCGGAGTATTTCAGGATACGGCATTGATAGAATCTGTTAATAATGTTGAGTATGTTAATTGTGAAAGAAAATACCATTCATTAACCAATCAACATCATTAACACAATGAACACACACATGAACCCAATTTTAGTAGAGATATACCGCAACAATGTTTTGGAAAGTTTTCACCGGGGTGTGGTTTGCGTGGTCAATCATTCGGGAGAAATAATATTTAGTTTGGGTGAGGCGCAACAAATAACCTATCCGCGGAGTGCCATGAAACTGTTACAGGCAATTCCTTTGATTGCAGGTGGTGGTATCGACAAATTTGGATTTACGCTTGAAGAAATTGCTGTAATGTGTGGTTCGCACAATGCAGAAGCAGAACATTTACGGGTTGTTAATTCCATTCTTCATAAAATTGGTTTAGACAAAAACGCGCTCCATTGCGGCCCTCAATATCCATCTTCCAAACGTGATGCAAATGCGTTGATTAAAGCGGATGAAAAACCTCATCATATCCACAACAATTGCAGCGGCAAACATGCCGGAATGCTTGCAGCTTGTATCTTAAACGGATGGTCAACGGAAGACTATATCAATCCCAATCACCCGTTACAGCAGGAAATATTGAGGGTATGCAGTATACTGTATGAATACCCGGCCGATAAAATGGTTATCGCATTAGATGGTTGTTCGGCTCCTATTTTTTCGGTACCAGTATACAACCAGGCATTGGGCTACAAAAATTTAGTTGCCCATAAACACCTCGGCCCCGGCATCCAAAATGCCTGCAAGATTATTGTGGAGGCCGTGAGCAAATATCCTTTTATGGTTGCCGGAACGGGACGGTACTGCACCGACATGATGAAGATTACAGCACCCAAAATTATTGGCAAAACAGGAGCTGAAGGCATTTTTTGTTTGACCTTCACGGAACAACAATTGGGTGTGTGCGTTAAAATAGACGATGGAAAAATGTTGCCGCAATACAATGTTGCGCAGGCATTAATTGAGGCCAGTGGATTGTTTACCAAAGAACAATTGCAACCTTTGCATCAATATGCCGAAGCTGAATTGAAAAACTTCAATAAGTTGGTTACCGGAGACATTAAAGTGAAACCCGAATTATTCACTTCTTTTAAAGTGAACAATTGAATGGCAACTCAGTCTCTGAAGCGTTACGCGGAATCTCTTTAGGCATTTAATATGCTGTTTATTAGGCGTTTAACACCTAATTTTCCTCCTTTTCTAACCTAAGGGAATAAAACAGTGTATATACCAGTACACTAATTCGATATTACTATGAAAACGTTATTACCAAAACTATTGTTTTTTGTATTGCTGATTTGTTCAATGGTACAATCAGCACAAAGCGCGTGTTCGGTTTCTTTTACAAAATCTATCAACGTACACACGGTATCCTTTACAAATACATCCTCCACAACCAGCGGATTTCCAAATATGATGACGTATTTTTGGGATTTTGGAGATGGAACTTATTCTACTCTCAAAAATCCGGTTAAAACATATTTAAGCGGTGGCGCCAAAATGGTTACACTAATGATAAATGATTCATTCGGTTGTTCTGCAATGGCAGTTGACACTTTCTTTTTGGAATCAGACACATTATGTTCTGCATCTTTTAGTAAATCAATCAGCGGGTTAAGTGTTGAACTAACAAATACCTCATTAAATTCGATCGGAACATCTTCTGGATTATCTTATTACTGGGACTTTGGAGATGGAACTATATCTGCTTCAAAAAATCCTGTTAAAGTTTATACGACCCCGGGAGCTAAAGGTATTCGATTAACAATTAATGATACTATTCATGGTTGTTCTTCAACAATGATAGATACGGCATTTCTTTACCAATGTACTGCTGCTTTTTCCGCAACAAAAAGCGGATTATCTGTTACATTTACAAACACTTCA
Source organism: Comamonas sp. lk (assembly GCA_943370695.1). Lineage (GTDB taxonomy): Bacteria > Bacteroidota > Bacteroidia > UKL13-3 > UKL13-3 > UKL13-3. The sequence continues at coordinate 4,124 of CALRRW020000148.1, forward strand.
ACAAATGCCAATGGATCATCTGCTGGGTTATCTTACTATTGGAACTTTGGTGATAGTACATCATCCACTTTAAAAGACCCTGTTAAAACATATGCTACTGAAGGGTCTAAAATTGTTCAATTAACCATTAGTGATTCCGCCCTAGGATGTTTTTCAACCATTACAAAGTCAATATTTGTTTCTTTTGGCAACAATTGTGCCGCCTCTTTTTCTTCAACCACAAGTGGATCAACTGTAACATTCACAAACACTTCAACAAATACGGATGGATCATCAACTGGGTTATCTTACTTTTGGCATTTCGGAGATGGAACTTATTCTACACTAAAAAATCCTGTTAAAACATATACCATGACCGGATTTATAGGCGTTGTCTTAGAAATTCGAGATTCTGCCCAACAATGCTCTTCGAACACAGCTGACACAATATTTGTTTCATCGGGTAACAATTGTGCAGCCACTTTTTACCCAACCATAAGTGGCTTATCTGTTACATTCACAAACACTTCAACAAATACAAATGGAACATCTGCCGGGTTATCTTACTATTGGGATTTTGGTGATGGAACTACATCCACTTTAAAAAATCCTACTAAAACATATTCCACAGTAGGACCTAAGATTATTCAATTAACGATTAATGATTCCGTACAAGGGTGTTTTTCAACTGTAATAGATTCAATCTTTCTTTCTACAAGTAATAATTGTATGGCTGCTTATTACCCAACCATAAGAGGATTGTCTGTTACATTTACAAACACTTC
>CALRRW020000149.1:0-4878 GCA_943370695.1 Comamonas sp. lk
TCATGAGGGCTTTTTTGTATAATTTAATTACTTAACATACCTTACCATTTCCTCAGATTCGCCATTAAGGCATTTCTTTTCTGCTAACAGAATATATAATCTTTAATTCGAAACATTAACCCCTAAATTAATATATTTTTATCCATTAAAGGAACTACATATGAAAACCACTATTATGTCTTTTTATAAAACAACCCCTCCTCTTATATTTTTGCTACTTTGCATTTACGTATCCAATGCTCAAACCTATACGCTTACATCGGGACAAGGGCAATCCGGAAGGGCAAAAGATTGGTTCCTATTGGCTAAAAACGATTCATTTTATTTTTTGAGACATTTCGATCATACTTTTATGCAGTTCAGGCTCAACCATGAACTGGTAAAAGAGGAGAAAATTGATTTTGAAGTGAAGTTGCAGAAGGGATATGAACGTTCGGAGATTGTGATTGCTGATGACCAGCCCATAAGAATAGACCATTTATATAATGAAAAAGGAAAACGTTTTATCATAAACGGAACCATTATGGGACCTTCCAAAACAGCTAACGAGTTGTTTACTGCCCGGGTAAAGGATAAGTATAATTTTGTTGAAGGAAGTATAATCAATAACGATAAAACGTTCTCTGTTTATACCTGCTATCCTGATAAAGATTCTGTAACGTTTCATTTTAAAACGTTCAATGCGGCTTTCGTAGGAATCAACGAATGGAGTTATACACTTCCATATTTGGAGAAGTCCTTTACTTTTTTGGGAAATATCGGGAAAAACATGATTCAGCAGGTATACAACATCGGAAATAAAAAAGTATGCGTGGTTGTGAATGAAACAGTAAAGCAACAAGGAAATGAAAACCGTTTGGTAGCTTATGTATACGACTTTTCTTTGGGGACTGTAGCGATAACCGTATTAAAAGATTTTTCGAAGACAAGTGCCGTTAAAATGATGGTGCAAAAAGAGCTTTTGATGGTGTTTAGTGAAATTCACCAGGATAAGAAATTTATTGGTGTGTCGTATTTGGTTTTTAATATAAAAGACAACCGAAAGGAACTTGAGAAGGAAACTGTTTTTAGCGCTAAGGAAAGCAGCACATTGACAGACTCAATAAGAAGAACAATAGACGAAAATTTGGTTCCTGTAAATATGCATATAGGATCATCGGGAAATGTTTACCTGATATATGAAGCCCAAAGAAGTTTTAATCTTATAACCAGAACGAACGCAGGAGGCATTATTGATAATTATTCAGATCAAAACATGGAGTATTCCTTCGGAGATCTTTTCGTTTTCTCCTTATCCGGTAATGGAGATCTTTTGGATGTTAAAAGAATCGCCAAAGATCAGGGCTCAAACGACAATTATCGGTTTGGATCGTTTCAATCACTTATCCATCAGAATAAATTGTATATTTTTTTGAATGATATTGGGGATAGGTATAAGGAAAGCACAATTAAGGCAGCAGTTTCTCCTTTTGTCTTGCCGGAAGAAGGTCAGTTTATGGGTATTTGTATTACGGAGAATGGACAAATATCGGGGAAGGAAATATCCAAAACAGTGACATACGATGGTTATGTTATTTTTGGGCAGGACATGATTGTACTTGATCATGATCAACTCCTAATCCCCGCAGAAAAGGGCCGTAACGTTAATGATAAAAAACAAAAGCTTCTCGTTTTAACAATCGACTGAGTATTTCTAAACGCAAAAAGTAGTTGCATAAAAAAAGCCACCTCAAAGGATGGCTTTTTTTTGAATTTAATCTTTCAATACTTTCAATTGTGTTGTTGTTCCGTTATTGTCTATTTGAATAATATACATTCCGGATTTTAATGCACTTGTTTCCAATTGCCATTTGCCATTTTCGTATACGGTTGGCAAGCTGATTTCTTTTCCAAACAGGTCGTATACCAGCAAGGTCGCATTGGTGAGTTTATCGGTATTTTTCACTTCAACTGTAAGCATATTGGATGCTGGTACAGGATACATGATAATATCTGAAGAGGTCAACACCGCATCCGATTTTTTGTATGTTACAGATACAATGTTTGAATAGGTAAATGTTCCGTTTAAATCATATTGTTTTAAACGGTAGTAGTTCACTTCATTCAATACAGGAGCATTGTCGATATACGCATAACGAACTGTTTTCGAGCTGTATTTGGCAGCTTTGGTTGCACCAATTAAGGTAAATGATTTTGCATCCACGCTGCGCTCTATTTCAAAACGGTCACTTCCTTCTTCGCTTGCAGTTTGCCAGTTGAGTGCTGTTTCATTTTGTGCCGTGCGCTCCCCTTTAAAGCTGATCATTTTTACAGGCAATGGCACTGCATTGGGTGTGAACAAAATATAAAAACGGGTAGCAACAATTGAAGCAGCATCAGGTGTTGTAAAATTGTAAACAGCATTGGTTCTTAAATCCTGATTAGTTCGTGTGTATGTATCATACAAGGTAAAGCCAAGTGTAGGTTCAAAACTGGTTATGCCACTAAAGTTTAACGAATAGGTGTTGCCTACCACTGTTTTTGCATCAATATTAATGCGGTTGTTTGTACCCTCAAATCCAGGCACAACACATATTGCATATTTGGTTGCTGCATTCGGAACCTGCAATTGGACTAAGCCTGTTGTAAAGCCAAGTTTTTCGGCTTCTTCACCTGGGTTGTAGGCCCAATCGCTGCCGGCTCTTTCCGAAATAATGGCTTCATCTAGATATTCAGTTTCGTTTGCGTCAAACAGTTTAACACGTAATACCTTGTCCTCGCCTTGAGCGGTCTTGAAAAATCCATCACCACCCTGGCTTACCAGTTTGGCTGCTTCGCCAATTGTAACAGTTGCTGCTCCGGCAGATACTGTTTGAATCCAGAATCCTGTTCCGGGTGACATGTACTGAGTCATTCCGTTGGTTCCGCCAACACCTACTGTATAATAGGCATAAGCACCATTGGTGGTATTGGGTCTGAGGGTAGAAATGGTAGACGAAATATTAGAGCGAACAATAGCAGGAGACTCCCAGTCAATCGTTGCCTGGAAAGGATTTCCAGCCAATGAATACCTGCTTGCAATATTGGAACCTGTTATGATTTGTGATCCTATAGCCAACGTTCCGGTTGCTACCAGAGTTGTATCAACTGGAGCCGGAGGGTTGTCCGTAAATACTGTTGCACAACTTTGCGAACGACTTCCTCTGTAAAATACACGGTAACCAACTCCTGTTACCAGTTCGGTTGCATTGGTGTTTGCCAACGCAACCCATGAATCTGTGGCAGCATTGCGTGTGTAAAACGAAGGGCTGTTAGATGGTGTAGGGTCAATACCGTTTGTATGAGGTGTAAGTGATGGGCACAATGTTCCACCCGAGCCTGCACCTGTTATATAAATTTGTCTTTGCCAGTTGTCATCAATACCATTTGATGTATTTACCGGTGAAGCTAAAAATCTCCAACGAACATTTGTAGCAACCGGCTGGCCATCTATAAACCGCTGAACAACCACATTGCCGCTAATATTTCCGGTTCCGGTAACAGCATCTATTTGTGCACTTGTGCTTACACCTGTTGATACAAATACCAGGTTTCCGTTTGATGCCAATGTTCCATCAGTAAGGGTTAATACATTAATAAGTCGTAATTCATTTCCCAATGTTAAAGCGGTTCCACCTGTATTGCGCGATACCGTTAAATTATTCAAACTCCTGGTGGTCTCACTAGTTTGGGTCATATTGAGTGTTCCCGCATTAGCCGATCCACTTCCAATAATCATATTTGAGGTTAATCCGCCCGTTACAGTTCCGGTTTGACCAGGATCAATGATTCCGTTTAAGAGAACGGTATTTGATCCAATTACAAGAGTTGCAAAAGATGTGGTTATCGAAAGGGTATCGCCCACAATAATATTACCCGATAAGGTTTTTGTTCTTACACTTGATGTTCCGGTTACAAACAATCCACCGTTATAGGTTGCTGCAGGAATGGTTTGGTTTCCATTTGCATCAAATAGGAGTCTAAAACTCCATGTTTTAGAACTCGGTAAAGGTGTTGCCGATAAACTCTGTGTTCTCAATATACCTGTTCCGCTAGTGCTAAGCGTTGCTCCCGATAAGGCAGACGTTCCTATATTTACCGTAACACCCGAAGCAATATTCATTGTACCTGCCACCGAAATTGCTACACCAATGGTTTTAGTATTGCCACCGGTAAAAGAAACATTTTCGAAAGGGAAGTTAGCAGCAAGTGTTAAAGTTTGAGCCGCTGCCGAAGTAAATACGATTGTGCTTCCTGTGGTTGTATATACCGCAGCGCCTGTATTTGCAGTAAAGGTTCCTCCAACATTGATATTTGCAGCGTTTGAAAAAGTTCTGTCTCCACCAGCTACATTCAATGCCAAGTAGTTACCATCAACAACTGTTTGTGCAGCCGCAGCACTGTATAAAACGGTTTGTGACCACGTTTTTCCAGCTGGTATCGGAGTAGATGATACATTTTGGGTATTCACCTGTCCGGTACCCGTTATCGTTCCTGCAATGCCTGTTAATTGGTTCGCTCCCATCAGCAAAATGGTGCTTGAATTTCCGGCAAATGTTAAATTGTTGGTAATGGCAATATTTCCTGCTGCAGTTTTATTAGTAGTGTTTCCGCTAAGCGTAAGATTGTTATACGTTCCATCGGCCACAGTTTGAGAACCTGCAGCATAGTTAACCGTTTGTGTCCAGGTTTTACCGGAAGGAATGGGTGTTGCACCAGCATTGGATGTTGATATGGTTCCTCCTCCTATGATAGAGGTTAGTGAGCCCCCAAGTTGGAAAGTCGCCATTGTTAAGGTTGATAAAGCAGGAACGGTTAACTCTCCGTCTACATTAAATCCGGCTAAAGCAACCGTTTTAG
>CALRRW020000150.1:0-4875 GCA_943370695.1 Comamonas sp. lk
CCATAACACTTTTCATTTTTACACCTGAATATAGTCAACACCGCTAACACACTCAACATAATGAACATAAAACCATAATAAACACAACCCTTTCTACTCTCGTAATAAATCTTATTTTTGTCTTTTCAACGTATATCAATTCATGCAAAAACTATCATTTCCTTGGATAACACTTGTGCTGCTGTTTGGCTTTAATAATTTCCTGTTTGGCCAATTACACCAGCAACCATCAGTGTTAAAGCGAACCCCTGAATGGAAAATCACAGCCGATAAAAAAGAGGTGAAGGTAGGCGATATTGTTACCCTTACCCTTACAAGCGAAATTGAAAAAGACTGGTATATGTACTCCAATGATTTTGATCCAAACCTCGGACCCATCGTTGCTGAAATTACGTTTGCTAAACATAAGACATTTGAACTTGTTGGAAAAACAATACCTGTAGGTTCCAAAAAACACTTCGAAGAAATATGGGGTGGTGATGTTTCTATCTTTACAGGCAAAGGTGTTTTTAAACAAAAAATAAAAATACTGGGCGAAAATCCACAAATCAACATCTCATTATACTTTCAGGAATGTTCAGAAATTACAGGGGTGTGTATGAATCCTTTCGAGCAATCGTATGACGTTAAAAATTTGTTTACCGTTGTTAAAGCTGAAGGCTCAGCGGTGGGTGCCGAAGAGTCAGCGGTGAGCAGTCCGCAGTCAACAGTTGCAGGTACTTCTGCAATAACTCAAGACACAACTACAAATACCTCACAACAAACCGCAATCAGCAAACCACAAACAACCGGTAAAGGAGAAACAAAAACGGAAGAATCGTTTCTTGGCTTTTTATTGTTTGCCTTTTTTGGAGGATTGGTAGCTGTTGCAACTCCCTGTGTATTTCCAATGTTACCAATGACTGCAGGTTTCTTCTCTAAGAAAAGCGAAACCCGTTCTCAAGCTGCCATTCGCGCTACAACTTTTGGTTTATCTATTGTGGGCATTTATGCTTCGCTGGGTTTGGTGTTTGCCTTTTTTGGCTTAGGCCCTGATTTTGGCAACTGGCTGAGCACACATTGGTTACCCAATATTTTGTTTTTTATCATCTTCATGGTTTTTGCTGCATCCTTTTTAGGATTGTTTGAAATTACCCTGCCTCATGGCCTGGTGAATAAAGTAGATTCCAAATCAAGTATGGGAAGTTTTGCAGGCTTGTTCTTTATGGCTTTTACGCTGGTGTTGGTTTCATTCAGTTGCACAGGACCCATTGTTGGAAGTTTATTAATAGAAGCCGTTGGCGGCAAATTCACCAAACCTCTTTTGGGTATGGCATCATTTGGGGCAGGGTTGGGTTTGCCTTTTACGTTATTTGCCATTTTCCCTAGCTTCTTATCCAACTTACCAAAATCAGGTGGTTGGTTAAACTCTGTAAAAGTTGTTTTGGGATTTATAGAAGTAGCGTTTGCCTTTAAGTTTTTAAGTATAGCGGATGTGGTTTACCACTGGGGAATTTTGGATCGCGAAATATATTTAGCCATCTGGATTGTGCTTGCTTTTTTATTGGGTATGTATTTATTGGGCAAACTTAAATTCAGCCATGATAGTGATATTCCATATGTAAGTGTTCCTCGTTTTGCATTAGCGCTTACATCATTTGCATTTGGTGTATACATGATACCGGGTTTGTTTGGCGCTCCACTTAAAGGATTGTCGGGTTTATTACCACCTATGCAAACCCAGGATTTTATTCTTGGTGGCGAAAGTTCAACATCATCAACGAAGCATCAACAATCAACCGCTAACATCAAACATGCCGATTTACTGGAGCTGCCTCACGGGTTAACCGGTTATTTTGATTACAAACAGGCCCTGGAAGAATCCAAAAAACAACACAAACCGATATTCATTGATTTTACCGGCCATGCCTGTGTTAATTGCCGCAAAATGGAAGAATATGTGTGGGCCAAACCGGAAGTGTTAAAACGCCTGCAAAACGATTTTATCATTGTGAGTTTATATGCTGATGAGCGGAAAGAATTACCTGAAGCAGATTGGTATACTTCACCGCGCGATGGTAAAGTAAAAAAGACGATTGGCGAACAGAACCAGGACCTCCAAATCACTAAATTTAACTTTAGTGCACAGCCGCAATATGTGGTGATTGACGAAAACGGAAATCAACTTTCGGGACCAACATTTTTTGACACAGATGAGCAAAAGTTCATCGACTTTTTGGATAATGGTAAAACAGCATTTGAGGTAAAAAGATAATCATACATATGAACTCCATCAAACAACATTTCGCTGAAGCAGCCGATATTCTTAGCCAGTTTTTGGCTGATGATAAAAACTTTGAAACCATTGAAGCCGCAGGAAAACTGATGGTAACCGCGTTGCAAAACGATAAAAAAATTATCAGTTGTGGTAATGGAGGAAGTTTATGCGATGCCATGCATTTTGCTGAAGAACTTACCGGCCGCTACCGTGACGACAGAAAACCCCTGGCAGCAATTGCCATGAGTGATGTTTCACATATGGCTTGTGTAGGTAATGATTACGGATATGATTTTGTATTCAGTCGTTACCTTGAAGCTGTTGGCAACACAGGCGATGTATTGCTTGCCATTTCTACCAGCGGTAATAGTAAAAATGTATTAAATGCAATGGAAGTTGCCACACGCAAAGGAATTAAAATAGTAGGGCTTACCGGAAAAGACGGTGGTAAAATGAACGGATTATGTGATGTGGAAATACGGGCTCCGCATTCGCAATATGCCGATAGGGCGCAAGAGATTCACATCAAGTGTATTCACTCATTGATTGATTATATTGAACACAATATATAGTAAGTTTTAAGATAACAAAAAAGCCTCTCTGTCCAAAACAGAGAGGCTTTTTTGTTATCTGCAAATCGTTTTATCAGGCTATTACTTTTGCTGATTGTAATTCCATCACGGCTTTGATAATTCCTTTTACATCATAACCACACTCTGCGTAAAGCTCTGCAGGCTCTCCGTGTTCGGTAATTTTATCGGGCATACCCAACATTTTAACTTCGGCTGAATAATTGTGCTGTGCCATAAATTCCAACACTGCACTTCCCATTCCCCCCACTGTTGTACCGTCTTCGAGGGTTATAATTTTTTTGTACTTGCTAAACACATCATGCAACATTCTTTCATCAATCGGTTTCACAAAACGCATATCGTAGTGTCCGATTTGAATACCATCAGCTGCCAATGTATCGGCTGCAGTTGTTACAAAATTTCCAAGTGGACCAAAAGACAAAACAGCGATATCATCGCCATCCCGCATCTTGCGGCCTTTGCCCACTTCAATTTCCTGCAAAGGTTGTTTCCAATCTGCCATCACACCATTACCGCGTGGGTAACGGATAGAGAAAGGTCCTGCATTTTTTTCCAGAGTTGCGGTATACATTAAGTTGCGCAATTCAGCCTCATTCATGGGCGAACTCACCACCATATTGGGTACACAACGCATAAACGGAATGTCAAGCATACCATGATGTGTTTGTCCATCGGCACCCGCTATTCCGGCCCTGTCCATGCAAAATATCACATGTAAATTTTGCAGGCACACATCATGCACCACCTGATCGTAGGCGCGTTGCATAAACGAAGAATAAATATTGCAAAACGGAATCAATCCCTGCGAGGCTAAACCTGCACTGAATGTTACAGCATGTTGCTCGGCAATACCCACATCAAAAGCACGTTTTGGCATTGCTTTCATCATGATATTCATGGACGAACCCGAAGGCATTGCAGGAGTAATACCCACAATTTTTTCATTCTGTTCGGCCAACTCTACCAGTGTATTTCCAAATACATCTTGGTATTTGGGTGGTTGTGGTTTTTCGGAAACTGTTTTGTAAATCTCGCCCGTTACTTTATCAAACAAACCCGGAGCGTGCCATTTGGTTTGGTCTTTTTCGGCTAATGCAAAGCCTTTTCCTTTTACCGTTACCACATGTAACAATTTGGGTCCGGGAATTTTTTTAAGGTCTTTCATCACCTTCACCAAATGGTCAACATCATGACCGTCAATTGGGCCAAAATACCTGAAACGTAAACTCTCAAACATATTGCCTTGCTTGAGCAATCCCGACTTCATGGTTTCGTGAATCTTGGATAAAATATCCTGCGAAATCTGACCCACCTTGCTCAGCCTGTCCAGGGCTTTCCATACATCATCCTTAAAACGATTGTAGGTTGGCGATGTAATAATATCCGTTAAATATTCTTTGAGTGCGCCCACATTGGGGTCAATAGACATACAATTGTCGTTTAGGATTACAATCAAATTGCTATCCTCCACACCCCCGTGGTTTAATCCTTCAAAAGCCAAACCTGCTGTCATGGCACCATCGCCAATCACCGCAATATGTTGCCTGTCGAGTTCACCTTTTAAACGTGACGCAACAGCCATCCCTAAAGCAGCCGAAATAGAAGTAGAAGAGTGTCCGACACCAAATGTATCATATTCACTTTCGGCCCGTTTGGGGAAGCCTGAAAGTCCTTTGTATGTTCTGTTTGTTTGAAACCGGTCTCTGCGGCCGGTCAGTATTTTATGTCCGTATGCCTGATGTCCTACATCCCACACCAATTGGTCATAAGGTGTATTAAACACATAATGCAGGGCCACACTCAGTTCCACCACACCCAGGCTGGCTCCAAAATGACCTCCGTATACAGAAACCATATCGATAATGTACTGACGTAAATCGCCACATACCTTTACCAGGTCTTCTTCTTTTACTTTGCGTAAATCGGCAGGCAGTTTAATTGGCTCTAAGTAAGGCCCGGCTTTAATTTCCATAATATTTTGTCCCTCGTTTTTAGTCTGCAGCCCACAAATTCCGATTTATTCAA
>CALRRW020000151.1:0-4854 GCA_943370695.1 Comamonas sp. lk
TGGAATTTCCCATACTTTTAACCAGTAACATTTTCCCTGGTTTGAGAAGAACAACATATAGTTGTGGTTGGTGGCCATAAATACATGCTCAACAAAATCTTCCTGACGTTTGCTTACTCCACGAGAACCTCTTCCTCCTCTGTTTTGTGTGCGGTATTCGGTTAAAGAAGTACGTTTTACATAACCCAAATGTGAGATGGTAATAACCACTTCGTCATCCGCAATTAAGTCTTCCATGCTCATGTCGTTACCGGCAAGTACGATTTCTGTTCTACGTTTATCGCCATATTTCTCTCTCATCTCAGTTAATTCTTCCTTGATGATTTTATAGCGTAACTCTTCGTTTGCCAATACTTCTTGTAAATAGTTGATGAGTTTCATTAACTCAGCATATTCATCTTTAATCTTATCGCGCTCCAGTCCTGTTAAAACACGCAAACGCATATCCAAAATCGCTTTCGCCTGAATTTCGCTCAACTTAAAGTTCGACATCAATCCTTCGCGTGCTTCATCCGGAGTTTTAGCTTCACGAATCAACTTGATAACTGCATCAAGATTATCTAATGCAATCAATAACCCTTCTAAGATATGTGCACGTTTTTGCGCCTCTTCCAATTCAAACTTTGTTCTGCGAACCACAACCTCATGGCGATGCTCCACAAAATGTTTGATTTGGTCTTTTAGGTTCAACATTTCGGGGCGACCTTTTACCAAAGCCACATTGTTTACACTAAAAGACGTTTGAAGTGCCGTGAATTTATACAATTTGTTTAAAACGATATTCGGAATAGCATCACGTTTAATATCGTAAACAATGCGCATTCCATCTCTATCGCTCTCATCACGAATTTCAGAAATACCTTCAATTACTTTTTCGTTGATTAGCTCAGCCGTTTTAGCAATAAGTGTAGCCTTGTTTACCTGGTAAGGAATTTCGTTTACTACTATCTGATCTTTACCCGTTTTGCTGGTTTCAAAGGTTGCTTTACCACGCATCACAATACGTCCGCGACCGGTTTCCAATGCTTCTTTTACACCTTCGTAACCATAAATGATACCTCCAGTTGGGAAATCGGGAGCCTTCACATGTTTCATCAACTCGGATATTTCAATATCGCGGTTGTCGATGTAAGCCAGTGTACCGTCAATAACCTCTGTTAAGTTATGAGGGGCCATATTGGTGGCCATACCCACTGCAATACCTGATGCTCCGTTTACCAATAAATTGGGAAACTTTGCTGGCAAAACAGATGGTTCCGTTAATGAATCATCAAAATTGGGGCGAAAATCAACCGTATTTTTATCAATATCTACTAATAGTTCTTCTGCTATTTTGCGCAAACGAGCTTCAGTATAACGCATTGCCGCTGGTGGATCTCCATCTACCGAACCAAAGTTTCCCTGTCCATCCACCAATGTGTAACGCATACTCCAATCCTGAGCCATACGCACCATTGCATCGTAAACCGAACTATCACCATGTGGGTGAAACTTACCCAAAACCTCTCCTACGATACGTGCCGACTTTTTGTAAGGACGGTTTGAAGCCAATCCTAATTCTGTCATTCCATACAAAACCCTGCGGTGCACGGGCTTTAATCCATCGCGCACATCGGGTAACGCACGCGAAACAATAACCGACATCGAATAATCGATGTAAGCCGTTTTCATTTCATCTTCAATGTTGATGGTAATAATTCTGTCTTCTGCCATTTTTAGTTAATAGTTTTTAGATCCTGTATCATAGTTTGATTTATCAGTTAATTGTATTGCAACAATCAGCTATAAACCACGGGCTATGAACTGCATTTCAGCGAGCATTGCAAGATATGCGATAAGGGCTTGTGAAGCACTATTTTTTAACAGAAAATACCCACATATTATTTGGGTTTTGTGGATAATGAAAAGAGGTTACATTTGATGTTTTTAGATTCTATTTATGAAGCATATTAATTTATTGTCCTTGTTGCTGTTAATGGCTGTTTTCTTGAAAGCCAAGCCCCAATCAGATACGCCATTGGTAACACTATACCCCAATCCTACTACCGATTGGATAAACCTGAGTATAACAAGTGCGGAAAGTCAGGCTGCACGAATGTTATTACTGAATACCCAAGGGGCAACTGTGATGACAGATAGTGTTCAATTGGCAAAAGGAGCAAATACGCTAACCTTTAGTGTAAAAGATCAAAATGCCGGGGTTTATTTTTGCCAGTTAACAGGAAACTCCTGGGCACAAACAACAAAAGTGGTATTGACGAAAAGCGCTGCTCCAGTCATTGATATTATTCATTATGATTTAAGTTTAAGCATCCAAAACCTGGCGACCAAAACCATTAGCGGAACAGCAAAACTCAAACTGGTATGCGGTGTTAACGGATTGGGGTTAATCAAACTCGATTTACTAAAACTTGCAGTGTCAACTGTGATGTTAAACGACACAGCACAAGCATTTTCGCAAACGGACACAACCTTAAGCATCACCCTATCCTCACCCAAACAAGCCGGGGACACCATTGAATTAGCCATTACCTATAGCGGTCAACCTGTTACCGATGCGCAATGGGGCGGTTTTTACTTTAGTGGAAACTATGCCTACAATATGGGGGTTGGATTTAAAAGCAATCCGCACAATTTTGGAAGATGTTGGTTTCCGTGTGCGGATAATTTTACGGACAGGGCAACGTATTCATTTCACATTACAACAGACGCTACTTTCAAAGCAGTGTGTAATGGGTTAATGCTGCCGGAAACTCCAAACATGGATGGAAGCACAACCTGGAACTGGCAACAAAACCAATCGATTCCAACCTACCTGGCTTCAGTAGCCGTGGGAAAATATGAGTTTGTAAAATATGATTTTGTGGGAACAAACCGTACCTATCCGGTTTGGATAGCAGTGGTAGCAGCCGATACGGCAAAAGCGAAAATATCGTTTGCCAAAGTGAGCAATGCACTGCACTGTTTTGAACAAAAATATGGCCCTTACCCTTTCGACAGGGTTGGATATGTGGGTGTTCCGTTTAGCAGCGGGGCCATGGAGCATGCTGCAAATATTGCTTATCCCAACTATGCCATCAATGGCAACACCGTTTACGAAACCCTTTTTGCACACGAACTTTCACATATGTGGTGGGGCGATTTGGCCACTACACGCACTGCAGCAGAAATGTGGCTCAATGAAGGCTGGGCAAGTTTTAATGAGGCCTTGTTTTTGGAATGTGTATACGGAAAAGCTGCCTATACAAACGATATTGAAGCCAAAGCCATTGATGTGCTATTGAATGCACCAAAGGATGATGGAGCTTGGTTACCTGTTTCGGGAGTACCACATGAGGTTACCTATGGAACGCACGTATACAAAAAAGGTGCACTTATGGTGCATACATTACGGGCTTTGATGGGCGATTCTGCTTTTTTTGCAGCTACCAAACATTACCTGGCCCAGTATAGTTTTAAAGATGTAAGCACCGAAGACTTAAAAAATGCTTTTCAGCAATTTACACCAAAAGACCTGGGAGGCTTTTTCCAAAAATGGATTTACACCCAAGGACACTCCGATATTGTGATGAGCAGTTTTAGCCAAAATGGAGAAAATTACCATGCCGAATTTTATGAACTGAGCGCACAAAACTCATTGGTTACCGCCTCTCTCCCATTCACTTTTACAGCGGTTTTGAGCAATGCTACAACCTTTCAGAAAGCGCTTCAATTGCAAAACGGGCAGGCGAGTTTTGATACCGTTTTACCTGCGTCTGTGTCCGTAATTGATTATGCGGTAAACGCTGATTATAAAGTACAATTGGCGCATCTTAGCCAAACACAAGCGATCAGCACTACCGGCAGCAAAACCTTCAGCAATGTTTTATTTTCAGCAAACGTGCAAACCACCTCAGGTAACGACTCATTAACAATTACCCATCACTGGGTGGGGCCGCTAGCAGGCACTATTCGCCAGCAAGGTATTCAGCCAAGCACCGAAAGGTATTGGACAATTGCCGGCAACCTGAACAGCAATTTTAAAGCAACCGGCTTTTTTAGCTATGATGGTAACCCAAACAGCTTTTTAGACGCGGCATTGATTACGCAAACAGAAGATAGTTTGGTACTGCTATACCGACCTGATGTGAATACAAACTGGATGATTCACACGGATCATACCTTTCAACCGGGTGCCAGCAAAACAGACAAGACCGGACGCTTTTGGGTGAATAGTCTTCAAAAAGGTGAATATACTTTTGGTATGCGCAAAGCCGTTGTAGTTGGGCTCAAAGAAGAAACTTCCCGGAACACATCCTCATTTAAAATAGTGCCGAATCCTGCGGATACAGATGGACAAATCAAAATAGTGTTTAACAGCAAAACCTATGTAAAACAGGTAGTGATTAGAGATATGCAAGGTAAAACTGTCAAAAAACTAACCATTGAGTCGTTTGTCGAAAACCTTCCCCTTTCGATTCAAGAGTTACCGGCCGGGCAGTATATTGTTACTTCCATTTTTAAAGACTCCTCTGCTTCACAGCAATTTTTAAAGAAATAAAAGACCTGCACACCCGGAAGAACGCACACCTTGGTAGGGTTGGGTTGCGACCTGTTACCTTATCAACTAATCGCCAAACTTATCAACAAGCATTGAAAAGCCATTGGCTTTTATAGATTTGCCGCACTAAAAAATTATAAAACAGAACATGAAAAATATTACCGTAATCGGTTCGGGAACCATGGGCAATGGAATAGCCCACGTATTTGCACAAAATGGCTACGCTGTTTCATTGGTTGACGTAAATGATGGTGCTTTAAAAAAAGCCATCGAAACCATTTCTAAAAATCTTGATCGACAAGTAACCAAAGGGA
>CALRRW020000152.1:0-4835 GCA_943370695.1 Comamonas sp. lk
TTAACACGCGCGCAATTTCCATTAACACTCCAACACCACTCGCACCATCGTTTGCCCCTAAAATCGGTTTGTTTTTATCCGTAACATCTTTGTCGGCCCTGTCGCGCGAATCCCAATGTGAACAGAGTAAGATACGTTTGGTTGCCTTCGGGTTAATCTCTGCAATGATATTACGCACATTTAATTTTGTGCCGTCAAAATGACTAATCACCGTTTTTTGTTCAATAACATTATCGGTGTATTTTTTCAACTCCTTTACCATCCAGTTACCGCATTTTTGATGTGCTTCACTATTGGTAACACGCGGACCGAAGTCTACCTGTGTTTTTACATAATAATAAGCAGAGTCGGCACTAAAGTTAGGTGAAACCTGCACATAAGCTTGCGGTTTGGTGTTTGTGGCTTGCGGTTTCTTTGGCTCATCTTTACAAGCATTCAAAAAGAACACCCCAAAGGCACAGATGCACAGTGATAAGTTTATGGTAAGTTTTTTCATATCATTATTAAGGGATAGGGTTTAGGGGTTAGCTGTTAGTTTTTCCAAATTTAGATATTTCGCATTTTGCTCACTTCAAACTTCACATTTTTTACGAAAGAGTATAAGAAGTTCCTTCCTTCCCATCCTTAATTTCAAACCCTATTTCTTTCAATTTATCGCGAATTAAATCACTGGTTGTAAAATCTTTTTTAGCTTTCGATTCGTTGCGCACATCTAAAATCATGTTCATCAAGCCATCAATTTTATCAGTATTTACAGCATTTTCTTCTTTTAATCCCAGGATATCAAAAACAAAATTGTTCATTAATTGCGCAAGTAATGTTTTGTCGGCAGCCGAAATGGTTTCCTTACCATCGTTTACGCTATTAATAATCCTTACACCTTCAAACAAATGTGATAATGCAATTGGTGTATTAAAGTCATCGTTCATGGCTGCATAAACCTTATCCGATAACTGTTGAATATGAGTTGTTGAGCTTGTTCCTGTTTTTAAACCATCCATCAACTTCATTGCATTCATCAAACGGGCAAAACCTTTTTCGGCAGCCTGTAAAGCTTCATTGCTAAAATCAAGCGTGCTGCGGTAATGTGCTTGCAACACAAAAAAACGTACCGTCATTGGACTGTATCCTTTGTCCAACAGTTTATGGCTACCGCTAAATAACTCGTGGGGCAAAAACGAGTTACCTAAACTTTTGCTCATTTTTTGTCCGTTCACCGTTAGCATATTGGTGTGAATCCAGTAGCGCGCAGGTGTTTTATGTGAGCAGGCAATATTCTGTGCAATTTCGTTGGTATGATGCGTAGGAGCAAGGTCCATTCCTCCACCGTGGATATCAAATTGTTCCCCCAAATATTTGCTGCTCATGGCTGAGCATTCCAAATGCCATCCAGGAAAACCTTCACCCCAAGGACTAGGCCATTTCATCAGGTGCTCCGGTTTTGCTTTTATCCATAAGGCAAAATCCAACCGTCCGCGTTTTTCATCCTGTCCGCCCAATTCACGGGTTCCGTTTAATAAGTCTTCCAGCTTACGGCCGGTGAGTATGGTGTAATTATGTTCTTTCGAAAATTTGTCTACATCAAAATAAACAGTGCCTCCCGTTTCATATCCATAACCATTGGCTATGATTTGTTTGGTCATTTCAATTTGCTCAATAATATGCCCCGTTGCAGTTGGTTCAATGCTTGGAGGCAATGCATTAAACGATTGCATCATGGTATGAAAATCAATGGTGTAACGCTGTACAATTTCCATGGGTTCCAACTGCTCCAGTTTTGCTTTCTTACTGATTTTATCTTCCCCCTCATCAGCATCACTTTCCAGATGTCCCGCATCGGTAATATTTCTTACATACCTCACCTTGTAACCCAAATGTGTGAGGTAACGAAAGATTACATCAAACGACATAAAGGTGCGGGCATTGCCTAAATGGGCATTGCTATATACGGTAGGTCCGCACACATACATACCAACATGGCCGGTATGCAATGGCGCAAACGTTTCGGTTTCGCGCGAAAGGGTATTGTATATTTTAAGGTCGTGGTTAATCATAAAGTACCGGCAAAAACAAGTGAGCAAAGATAGCTAAAAATAAAAGCGCTTTATGGGCGCTTTTAAATGTGTTTATTAAAATGGTAAATCATCGGTTGATGAATCGCCACCATTAAAGCTAGGTTCGTTATCCGGATGAAACGGATCCGCTTCGGCACCGCCTGCTGCTCCTGCATTACCTTCCAGTTTCCATGCGCGAACATCTGTGTACCAGCGGCCGTTGTATTCGCGTGATTCAATGTTTAACGAAGCTTTGATTTCATTTCCAACTGCGTAACGCTTTAGTTCGCTCACTTTATCGCCCATTACGCTCATCATAACTTTGCGGGGGTACTGCTCCTGGGTTTCAATTACAAATTCTTGTTTGGTCCATTCTTTTCCTGCTTTGCTCACACCATTTGTAGCGGGCATAATTTGAATGATTTTTCCTGTGATGTCTAGTGCCATGTCTGTATATAATTTAAATTGTTGTTGCAAAAAATCTGAAATGCGAAAATATCAGAAAAAACGATTCAAATGACACACGGTTGATAAATTGTTGGAGGGAGGCAATTAGGTTGGTTAAGTAATTGATTTGATTGGGTTAAAGAGGCAGATTGACTTTGAGCGATGATTTGGACGTCCCCCGATTTACAATGGAAACAGCCCCAAACATCGGGGTCGCGCATTACGCTCCAATTTTTCTCTGTTGGCGGGATCCACCTCAAAAGAAAAAGGATTCCCGCAGCAATCCCTTAAGCGAGGTGGTGGTTAAAAAGGTTATTCGTTAAGAATAAAAACGATAGCAGTAATAAAGTTTTATCTCATACCTGCTTTTGTCAGGGTAAAATGGCTTATAGGTTATAAATTCCTACAATAGCCGCTATTAAAATCACTACAGCAAATACATTGGAATCCCAATCATCTTGGAGGTAACTCTTAAAGGGCCGCTTTCTAAAAACAATCCAACGAATAAATGCCCCCGGGTATTGGCATAAAACAAGAGTAATGAATTCTCCTATAATTTCGAGCATTGTTAAATTGGTTAAACTAACCGCTAATTCCTAACCCCTGTCCCCTAAAAATAAATCTTACAAACAAAGATGGCCGTTAATACACAAACCAAATCCACCAAAAGCATGATGCCGAGCGTGTACCGTGTTTCTTTGATATTGACCGAACCAAAGTATAATGCAATTACATAAAAAGTAGTTTCGGCAGCACCTTGGAACAAACAGGAGAGTTGTCCGGCAAGGCTATCAGGGCCATACGTTTTCATGGCATCCAGCATAAACCCACGCGACCCTCCTGCGCTGAAAGGACGCATGATGGCTACCGGTATAGCTTGTATAATTTGCGGATCCACACCAAATACGTTGAGCAATGATGAAAGTCCTCCCATGATGATGTGCATCAAATCCGAATTGCGGAAAATACTCAACGCAACCAGCATGGCAACCATATAAGGTAAAACACGCACACCGGTTGTAAAGCCATCTTTGGCACCATTCACAAACGAATCGAAAATATTGGTGTTGTTTTGTTTGAATATTTTTTCCGACCAAATGCTATATGCCACAATAATCAGGATGATAAATAACAAAACACCATTGCTTAAATTACCCGTAAAATGGAATTTCTCAATCCCACTGAGTTTGTTTACATAAAACAATAAAAAGCCAATAACAGCGCTTACTCCCGTTACAAAACCGATTACCACAAGGTTAATTAAATTGATGCGCTGTTTGATGCTCACAAAAATGAGTGCTGCTAATGTTCCCACAAACGAAGTGATGATGCAGGGCAACATAATATCGGCCGGGTTAGTTGCATTTTGCGCAGCACGGTAACCGATAATCGAAGTTGGAATTAAAGTTAGCCCTGCAGCATGCAAACACAAAAACATGATTTGACTATTGCTCGCTTTGTCTTTATCGGCATTTGATTCCTGCAGGCTCTCCATCGCCTTTAACCCAAAAGGTGTTGCGGCATTATCCAATCCTAAAAAGTTGGCAGCAAAGTTCATTGTCATAAATCCGTATGCAGGATGACCTTTGGGCAACTCCGGAAATACGCGCACAAAAAAGGGCGAAAGTACCCTTGCTAGTTTCGTAATAGCATCCGAATCGTTTAACAGGTTGAGCAATCCGCAGAAAAAAGTGAGGTAACCAATAAGCGGGAGCCAAATATCCATAATGGTGTTTTTGCAGGTAGGGAAAATACCATCGGCAGCTTGTTTGCCCGAGCAAATCTGCACAATACCGTTATCCATTAAATGATAGGAAGTGTCAGCCGTTGAACTGGCCGCAATTTTGTTCGCAACAAGAGCCGAGTACAAAGCCGTATCCGATTGGTTGAGGTTGCTGAGTGTTGTTTCGGCAATAACCGTTGGGTCATTTTGTTTGCCATTTACCAAACTGCTCAATGTATAAAGCCTGCCTGTGCCCAGCATAAAAAAGATGTATACAACGCTGCACACAATGATATACGACCAAAACCTGCTTAATGCCATTTGAATAACGATTAATATTCAATTTTAGGAAACAGCAATGAATATCTTACTCCTTTTGTTTAGTCATAATGTGGATATCAGCATGCAAAAATCGACAAATGAACACACTTCAATTGGCGTATAAACAACAAAAGCCACATCATACAGTGGCTTTTGTTGTTGAGTGAAAAATGTAGGGTTAAACGTTCAGTTTAATAGCGAGTTCCTTCAGCTGTTTTTCGTCAATGGTGCTGGGTGCATCAATCATCACATCGCGGCCACTGTTATTTTTAGGGAATGCAATAAAGTCT
>CALRRW020000153.1:0-4823 GCA_943370695.1 Comamonas sp. lk
GGAGTGTATGAATAATCTCCTCCAAACATTGCACCTACTATAGTCCAACTTGTGCCATTAAATGAGTAAACAGCAATTTTATTATTATTGCTATTATTACTTAATGCTACATACGGTATACCTGCATTAAATGCTAAACAATAGTCGTATATGTAATCTCCTCCCAAAGTGCTACCCACTTGTGCCCAACTTGTGCCATCAAATTTAAACACTGAAATTTGTCTAGTATTACTTTGGTCGTTAAATGCTACATAAGGTGTATTTCCATTAAAACTTAAACTTGCCTTGCTACCGTATGTACTTCCAAAACCACTTCCAACTTGTACCCAATTTGTGCCATCAAATTTGTAAACAACCATACTATTATTACTATTGCTAGCCACATAAGGTATACCATCGTTAAACACAATTGATTGACCATATTCATTATTTCCTCCAAATGTGTTTCCCAATTGTTGCCAAGCAAGCCCATTAAAAAAATAAACAGCAGATCTATAACCATTATTGGCATCACTAAATGCAACATAAGCCGTTCCTTCGTGCGTTTTTAAATCGGAGGTCCGTGAACCATTTCCACCAAATGAAATGGCTACTTGTTGCCAATTAGTTGAATCAACTTTGAACCACTTATACTCGGAGCCTGCTTGTGTATTTACACTTAAAACAGCAGGATTGGCTGTACAAATTAAAGCGGTATCATTTTGTGTAATAAAATTATTGGCAACCGGTACTAATGCTTTCACTACTGCTTGCGCAGTGGCAGTGCAACCCAAATCATCGGTAACTTCAACCATATAATAACCTAAACCAACTGCTGTTAAATTTTGAGTTGTTGCCCCATTGCTCCATTCATAATTAAACGGTGGAGAGCCTCCATTTATGGTTACATTGATATTCCCATCAGTACAACCAACAGTTGTTGCTAAGGCACCGGCAGTAATCAAAGGGGCATTTAGTACCTCAATTGTATCGTAAGATAAAATACCATTTTGATCGTTCTCTTCTACCATATAAGTACCAATCGTATTGGCACTAAATGAATGTAAACCACTAACTATTGAGGGACCGAATTTATAGACAGATAGTACGCTAGGATTACCCTCTTTGAATAAAGCATAAGGAGCACCCGCATTAAACACTAAACTATGTTCGCCCGTATATTGACCACCAAATGAACTATCAAATTTTACCCAACTGATTCCATTGAATGTGTATACAGCGTATCCAACTAAAGGATAATTTTTAACTAATGCATAAGCTGTTCCATTATCAAATTTAATATCGGGTACTCCATAAGTACCAAATGAGTTGCCAACTTTCACCCAACTTGTGCCATTAAACGAATACACTACATTCTCATTAGCCGAACTTGCATCAGTAAATGCTATGTATGGAGTATTCCCATTAAAACTTATGGTGGGTTTATATGTAGTACTATTATACCCTACTCCTACTCCTAGGCCTACTTGCTCCCAGTTAGTTCCATTAAACTTGTATACTTCTGTGTTAAAATTATTGGTATTAGTCATTACCACATAGGCTGTATCTAAATTAAAACTCATTGTTGGTACAAAGGAATTGGTTGGACCAAATGCAGAACCAACAGAAATCCATGCAGTACCATCAAATTTATACATTACGACTTTGCTGCTGCTATCAGCCTCAACAAATGATACATATGGAATTCCCGCATTAAAGCATAAACTCCGAGAAGCGTAATTGAAATTTGCATTTACATCTAACCCTCCGATTGAATTTCCTACTTTAACCCAAGTGGTTCCATCGAATTTATAAACCGAATTTTTGCCCCCTTCAGTCATATCCGCAAATGCAACATAAGCGGTATCTCCCTTAAAACTTATTTTTTGATCGAATCCCCATTGGATTGGGCCGCCCACTTGTTCCCAACTTACTCCATTATACTTTAGCACAACAATTTTTGCATTGTTGATTGTATCCTTCATAGCAACATAAGGAGTACTGCCCTTAAAAGCTAAACTTGGATTACTTGTATTGCTGTTACCAAACGAACTACCTACCTGATACCAAACAGGTTTATCAAGGTTATACCATTTGTAAGAAGCACCCGGTTGCTCCGTAACTGATAGTTCTTGGTTGGTTCTTCCACTTTGGCAGATATAAGCAGTATCACCTTCAAGAATGGATACTTGCGCTTTTGCCTGGCCAATGGCCAAAAACAACAGGGCAAGTAACGGGAAATAAATCCCCTTGGCTCGAACTAACTTATTGGCCAACAGAGAAATTAGTAAATTTGGTTTCATAATGAATCTTAGATTTTGTGGTTTTTGTATATAATTAGCTAATTGAATTGGCAAGTTTAATGGATATTAAAAAGGAGTAACCACTCCAATACGACATTTTTGTAACCCCAAAATGGGTACGCATTTGTATTAGTTTTATCATACACCAAAGGTAAATTGAAAACAAAATGGAGGAACAGAGTATATATACCTGTTTTGTAAATCAGGTATTTTTACCTGTTTGGCGGCAAATGTTGTTGCCCTTACTTAATCATCATTAAATCCCAATTACTTAATCAACCTAATTCCCTAATTTGCGCTCATGCAACAACCTACAGTTAGGCTCAATAAATTTATCAGCGAAAGTGGCTTATGTTCAAGGCGCGAAGCCGACCGCTTTATTGAGCAGGGAAACGTATTTATCAATGGGCGCAAAGCCAATATTGGCGATCAGGTAAAAGTGGGCGACCGGGTGCGGGTAAACGGCAACGAACTCGAACCCCGAAAAGGAGAGCATGAAATCTTTATTGCCTTAAACAAACCCGTTGGCATTACCTCCACTACCGAAGAAGGTGTACGCGATAATATTGTTCGTTTTGTAAACCACAGCACACGCATTTTCCCAATTGGACGATTGGATAAAGATTCGCAAGGGCTCATCTTTTTAACCAACAATGGTGATATGGTGAACAAAATTTTGCGAGCCGGAAACAACCACGAAAAAGAATATGTGGTAACGGTAAACAAACCGCTTACCGATGCTGTGATTCAAGGCATGGCCAATGGTGTTCCCATTATGGGTGTTACCACCAAAAAATGCAAAGTGCTACAGGAAAGTGCCACCGTGTTCCGCATTATTTTGGTGCAGGGACTCAACAGGCAAATACGCAGGATGTGCGAACATTTTGGATATGATGTTGTGAAACTGGAACGGGTACGCATCATGAACATCAGTTTAAAAAACCTGCCATTGGGCGAATGGAGGGATTTGTCGGAAACGGAGATGAATATCATTTACAGCATGATCAAAGATTCGGCTTCTGATGATGTCAAAAAATCAAAACTCAAAGCCAAAGCTGCAGGAAAAACAGGTGGATCCGGAGGCCCTAAGCCGCCACCCAACGAAAAAGAAAACCGCAACAACAAAGATGCACGCTCATCGCGTCCAAAACCCAAAGGTGCAAAAGGAGACCATAAACCTGCCCGCAGCCAAGGCAAAACCAACAATCGAAACAATGCCGGTTCCAATAAACGTAATGGTTCGGGTGGCCGAAAAGGGAGGTAACAAACTATGACACAGAAAACCCCACACAAAAACGAACTTCATCCGCGCAATGCACACAATGAGCGTTATGATTTTGCAGCTCTTACTGAATCCTGCGAAGCCTTAAAGCCATTTATAACTCCCAATAAATTTGGCGACAATTCCATTGATTTTGCCAATCCGCTTGCCGTTAAAACACTGAACAAAGCATTGCTCAAACATTTTTACGGAATCGGATACTGGGATATTCCCAATCAGTACCTCTGCCCTCCTATTCCGGGACGTGCCGATTATATTCATTATATAGCCGATTTATTAGCCATCACCAATGGTGGCGAAATCCCCAAAGGCCGCTCGGTTAAAGGTTTGGATATTGGCACAGGCGCAAACCTGGTATACCCGCTTATTGGAAACAAAATATACGGCTGGCAATTTGTGGGCACCGAAATTGACCCGAAGGCCATCGAAAATGCACAACATATTTTGGATCAAAACCATCCACTGGCTGATGATATCTTTTTGCGCAGGCAAACCCATACCTCCAACATATTTGAAGGAGTTTTTCACCCAACCGAAAAATTCGATTTCACCATTTGCAATCCACCGTTTCACGCAAGTGCCGAAGAAGCCAGGGAACACTCCATCAGAAAAGTAACCAACCTCAAAGGCAAAAACATCAAAACACCTACGCTTAATTTTGGTGGTATCAGTCATGAGTTGTGGTGTGCGGGAGGTGAAAAAGCGTTTATCCAACAAATGATCACCGAAAGTGTAGCGTATGGTCAGCAATGTTTGTGGTTTAGCTCCCTGGTATCCAAAGACAGTTCACTGCCGGTTATCTTAAAAAAACTGAGTGAAGTGCAGGCAATGGACACCCGCATTGTGGAAATGGCGCAGGGACAAAAAATAAGCCGGTTTATTGCCTGGTCGTTTTTATCCAAACTGCAGCAAAAAGACTGGCGTAACAAGCGCTGGCGCACAGCATAAAGGGCGAACACCTTTGTTTACAGCTAAGCAACACACTGTTGAGTAGACCCGCAAAAAGGTGTATCTTCGCCCCCTGAATGAAACTCTTACTGACCACCTTAAACGCTAAATACATCCACCTCAACCTGGCTATCCGCCTGTTGTATGAACTCAACAAACACCGCGAAGGTGTGGAATGGAGAGAGTTTACCATCAAGGAAAACCCTGAGGATATTGCCAACCGTTGCAAAGATTTTGATGTGGTGGCTTTTAGCTGCTATATCTGGAATATTACCCAAACACTTGCTGTAGCGCGCGAACTCAAAAAACTA
>CALRRW020000154.1:0-4811 GCA_943370695.1 Comamonas sp. lk
GTTAGATTAACAGATAATGATTGTTTCGTAGTGTTACATTCAAAATCTGATAGTTCTTATCATGTGTACCGATACCGGTAACAAAAAAGCCCTGAACCAACTATGGAACAGGGCTCTTAAAGTATCTATTAACAGATTAACCTAAAGCAACACGTTTGAATGCTTTAACAGTTAAACCTTTTTCTACTGAATCCAACATTTGTGCGATAGTCTTAGAGCTATCTTTTACAAACTCCTGGTTTAACAAGGTAGACTCTTTGTAGAATTTACCCAATTTACCTTCAGCAATTTTGTCAATCATGTTTTCAGGTTTTCCTTCAGCACGTACTTGCTCTTTCGCGATTTCAATTTCGCGGGCAACTACTGATGCATCAACATCACCTTTATCTAAAGCAAGTGGATTTAACGCTGCAATTTGCATTGCCACGTCTTTACCTGCTACTGCATTGTTTTCAGATGGAGCGGCAGTTAATGATACCAATACACCCAAACGGTTTCCTGCGTGGATATAAGGAACGATATTATCACCTTCCACCATTTCATAACGCGTTACGTCAACCTTCTCACCAATTTTACCCACTTGCTCCATTAAACGCTCAGCAAGTGTTGTGCTGCCCATTGTTAATGCTTTTAAGGCATCTAGGTCAGCAGGCTTGTTAGCCAATGCCAACTCAGCTACTTCGTTTGCAAAAGCAACGAAATCTTCGTTTTTAGCAACGAAATCTGTTTCACAGGCTAACAAAATAACCACACCTGTTTTTTTATCAGCAGAAGTTTTGGCAATAACTGCACCTTCTTTAGCATCACGGTCAGCGCGAGCTGCCGAAATTTTTTGTCCTTTTTTACGTAAAAAATCAACTGCAGCATCAAAGTCACCGTTTGTTTCGGTCAAAGCTTTTTTGCAGTCCATCATACCAGCACCGGTTAATTGGCGCAATTTGTTTACATCAGCAGCACTAATAGTACTCATAATATTTTCTTTGTTTAAAGTTTTTGTTAAAAAATTTATCTAAAAAAAATCGGCCTAAGCCGATTTTTTCAAATGTTATGCTTCAGTTTCCGCAACCGGTGCCGCTTCTTTATCTTCAGCGTCTTTCTCCTTTTTGCGTTCCGACAATCCTTCTGCAATTGCGTTTGTCATTACTTTAGCAATTAAAGCGATTGACTTAGCTGCATCATCATTAGCAGGGATAGGGAAATCAACTACAGTTGGATCTGAGTTGGTATCCACCATTGCAAATGTAGGGATGTTCAATTTTTTAGCTTCTGCGATAGCAATGTGCTCACGTTTGATATCAACAATAAACAAAGCAGCAGGAAGACGGTTTAAGTCAGCGATACCACCAAACAATCTTTGTAGTTTAGCTTTTTCGCGCTCAAGCATCAAACGCTCTTTTTTATTGATATTAGCATATGTACCATCTACAGCCATTTTATCAATGGTTTGCATTTTTTTGATAGACTTACGAACGGTAGTAAAATTGGTAAGCATACCACCCAACCAACGCTCAGTAACAAAAGGCATGTTTACACGTGCTGCTTCTGTTTCGATGATTTCTTTGGCTTGTTTTTTAGTAGCTACAAATAATACTTTACGACCCGACTTCACGATGTTTTTCAATGCTTCAGCCGACTCTTCTAACTTTACCGATGTTTTGTTCAAATCGATCAAGTGGATTCCGTTCTTCTCCATAAAAATATACGGAGCCATTTTTGGATTCCATTTGCGGGTAAGATGTCCGAAATGAACACCTGCCTCTAACAATTCTTCTTGAGATATTTTTGACATGTTTATATAATTTCTAAAAATTGAAAATTAACGTTTAACAAACTGGAAACGTTTACGAGCTTTCTTCTGACCTGGTTTTTTACGCTCAACCATACGTGGATCGCGTGTCAACATTGATTCAGCTTTCAAAGCAGGCTTTAATTCAGCATTGTGTTTAACCAATGCTCTTGCAATTGCAAGTTTAAGAGCGTCAGCTTGACCCGAAACTCCTCCACCATCAATATTTGCTTTTACATCAAACTGACCAACAGTTGTTGTTAATACAAATGGGCGGTTAATATCATTTTGTAACATTAATGTAGGAAAGTATACTGTCATATCTTTTCCATTCACTACAAAATTACCGGTACCTGCAGATAGATATACTCTTGCTACAGACGTTTTTCTTCTTCCTAATGCGTTTATGATTTCCATACTATCTGCTTATTAGAATTTTAAAGGTTTAGGTTGTTGTGCAACATGCGGATGCTCTGATCCTGCATACACGTAAAGGTTTCTGAATAATTCAGCACCTAGTTTGTTGTTAGGCAACATCCCTTCGATAGCATGTTCAACTGAATACGTAGGCTTTTTTGCCATCATATCTTTTGCAGTAACGAAACGTTGTCCACCTGGGTGACCAGAGTAGAATACGTATTGCTTATCAGCCAACTTGTTTCCGGTAAAACGGATTTTCTCAGCATTGATAATGATTACGTTGTCGCCACAGTCTACATTTGGTGTAAAACTCGGTTTGTGCTTACCGCGTAAAATGTTTGCCACTTTGCTGGCAAAACGGCCTAAGGTTTGACCCTCGGCATCCAATACAAACCACTCTTTATTAACAGTAGCTTTATTGGCAGATTTTGTTTTGTAACTTATATTATCCACGTTCTTAATCCCCTCATCCAGTTTTATGATAAGGGGTGGCAAAAGTAGGGGATGATTTGCTCATTCACAACAAAATGTTCAAAAAATATTCCCGATATCCTTGCAGACCTCAAGAACAGTTGATTTTGCTGGATTTCTTGCAGTTAAGCAGGAAGAAATAATTATTTAATTGGGCATTTTGGTGAACCGCTTGTACCGATAAGTGCCCTTTGTATCGTACACATACAAAATATAGGTTCCTACTGTGAGGTAAGTAATATCTATTTGAAAATACTCGCGTGGTGCAGCTCCGATTTCCTTTTGCCACCATAGTTTGCCATAAATATCAACTATAAAGGCCCGGCTAAAATTAGGAGTCGCTTGTACCAGGGTAAAATACATGTAAAAGGGGTCAAACGTGGGGATAATATCAAATTCGAAGCCGGAGCAGGTGCCATCGGTAAAAACAGAGACCCCATTTCTGTTTTTGGCATCACACTCATTTCGATAGGTAACACCATTGCAACCACATACAGGATAAAACTCATTGTTGGGACAAGGGAAAGACGGGCTGATGGCTAAAGAATCAACACACCCATTGTACTGTGCAAACAAGCTACCGGAAATAATCAAACAAAAAAGTAGGTATGTGTATTTCAATCGTTGATAATGTTAAGCCTTCGAATTTACCATACTTATGATAAGAAACCCTATCGGTGGTTTATTATGGGCAGTTATTCAGGGTATTCTTTCAAGACAATTCGCCATTCAGCATCATTAATTTTATTCTGAGCACGGCTGCTACGCTCAGGCTATCGGTAATTTCACCTTCAAGCACCATTTGGTATAAGGTATCAAAAGGCACCTTCCGAATCGTAAGCTGTTCATTTTCTTCGGGTTGGGACTGGGTAAACGAAAGCTTGCGTGCCACAAACAAATATGCCACTTCATCCGTAGCAGAATTGCTAAGCTGGAGTTGCTGCATAAGGGTATATTCCTGGGCAATAATGCCACACTCTTCCAACAATTCCCTTTTGGCCGACTCAACGGGACTTTGGTTCCTGTCGCCACCACCTTCGGGAATCTCCCACGTAAAAAGGTCAAGGGGATAACGGTATTGTCCTACAATCCAGGTATTGTTTGCTTCATCCAACGGTACCACTCCAATAGCCAATTTGTCAAACCTCACAACTGAATATGTTCCGGGATTTCCTGCCGGATTTAATACATTATGGTGTTCCACACTAATCCAGGGAGAGGCGTACACTTCCTTTTTATCAATAACGGTCCAGGGGTTTTCTGTTAATTGCATTTCACCTAATTTTTCAATCCGTATTTGTCGCTGTATTTCTTATACAACTGCTTTTGCTGGTTATCTAGGTTTACTTCCACACCATCCATAAAAGCACGTTCAACAGTACTTGATCGCATATCTAAGATATCGCCTGCTGTTATAATAAAACTTGCGTCTTTGGCTGTTTCGAGCGAGCCGATTGTGTTACCGACTCCCAGTATTTTTGCGGCATTTAAGGTAATACACTGTAGCGCCTCTTCTTTGGTTAATCCGTATGCAACTGTAGTGCCTGCATTGTACATGATGTTGCGCACTTCCCAGTAACCGTTATGTCCGATGGCAACGGGAATACCGTATTTTACCAAATCAGCCACGGCTTTGAAAGGTTCATCAACAGCACTTTGATTGTGTTTTGGGAGTTGGTGGATATTGGTAAAAATAACAGATGCATGATATTGTTTGATAACCTCTTTTACTTTCCATGCATCAATGGCATCCACTAATACCACCTTCATTTCGGGGTATTGTTTGCAAAACAATATTGCAGCCACAATGGATTTTGCATCGGATACATGAACATAGAGGTTTTTACTGCCATCAAACACTCCTTTCATTGCATCAAAACGGGCATTATAGGTTTGGTGTGTTGTGTTTTTTTGATATTGATAGGACTGTTCAAAAAAGATTTTTAATGAACTTATTTCCTTTTCTGTTTTTTGCTGCAATGCATTGCCTGGCTCAGCCCACCAACCGGAATACGAGTTTTGCTGAGGCCAGTTCACATGAACTCCATCATCCGTTTTATAGGCGGCATCTTCCCAATTCCAGCCTGTGGTACGCATTAAGCTTGAGGTGCCGGATATTAAACCTCCCTGCGGA
>CALRRW020000155.1:0-4795 GCA_943370695.1 Comamonas sp. lk
ATATATACAGCAACCTTATGATATACACGATACCGTTTTGCATGCGATTACTTTTTATGTAAAAACGTTGGCAGTGCCAGCGCGCAGAAATGTAAATGATGCCGTAGTGAAATCTGGGCAACAACTGTTTGCAAAGGCTGGTTGTATCAATTGTCATATAGATAAACATGTAACCAATACCGATGTTTCGTTTAAAGTATTATCGGCACAGGTTATCAGGCCCTATACTGATTTGTTATTGCACGATATGGGTGAAGATTTGGCAGACGGTTATGCTGAATTTGATGCAACCGGAAGAGAATGGAAAACACCTGCTTTGTGGGGATTGGGCTTAACACAGCGAGTAGGCGGCCATACCAATTTATTGCATGACGGACGTGCGCGAAATATTACAGAGGCCATTTTGTGGCATGGTGGAGAGGCAGAGGCGAGCAAGCAACAATTCGTGCAAATGAGCCTGGCGGATCGGAATGCGCTGTTAAAGTTTTTGAATAGCCTTTAATTGTTTTTTCTCAAGAGCGTAATAGACGCTATTTTTTCAATATCATAAACAACTCGCTGCCCATGCGGGGTATTGCTGAGTTGTAACATGGCTCGAGTTGCACTGTACTGAAAAGCGGTGAAAAATAAGAGTTGTATTCTGCTGCATTTCCGCCAAAAGGTGGTCCGTTTTCAAATGCTCTGTTGAATAATAAGCCGACAAGTTTTCCATTTGGTTTAAGCAAATTGAACATGTGTGTTGCATACCGGGTACGCTGTTTGGGAAGTAATGCGCAAAAGAAGGTTTGCTCCAGAATTAAGTCATAGGTTTGTTGGTGGTCAAAAAAGTCTCCGCAAAGGGTAGTGAGTGAGCCGCCTGCTATTTCCTGAGAAAATAATTTTTGCAACGATTCGATAAGTGTGGGTGAAATATCGATTAGGGTGATTCGGGTAAATCCGGATGCTAACAAATAAGCAGCTTCGTATGCATTACCGCAACCGGGAATCAGAATCTGCAGATTTTTGTCAGTAAGGCTATCAATATAATGTTTGAGTGGAGGGGATATTTCACCCAAATCCCAACCGGTTTGCCCGTGTTGCCACCTGTTTTCCCAAAACTGCGAATCGGTAATTTTCATTTTGTGTATTTAATGTGTATGGCTTTGCAAAAAATGCCCTAAACTTGCGGCAAATTAACACATTATACAGATGAAATTTTTCTTAGACACAGCAAACCTTGCTCAAATTCGTGAAGCCAATGATTTAGGTATTTTGGATGGTGTAACAACCAACCCGTCTTTAATGGCCAAAGAAGGTATTAAAGGACAGGATAATGTAATGAAACATTACAAGACCATTTGCGATATTGTAAAAGGTGATGTGAGTGCAGAGGTTATTTCTACAGATTTTGCAGGAATGATTCGTGAGGGAGAAAACCTTGCGGCACTGGACGAAAATATTGTGGTAAAAATTCCGATGATTAAAGATGGTGTGAAAGCAATTAAACACTTAACAGGAATGGGAATTAAAACCAACTGTACATTGGTATTTTCGGCCGGACAAGCGTTGCTTGCAGCCAAAGCGGGAGCACCTTATGTTTCTCCGTTTATTGGCAGGCTGGATGATATTTCGCAGGACGGAATGGTGCTGATTGCCGAGATTGCTCAGATTTATGGTGTACAAGGTTTTCAAACACAAATCCTTGCGGCATCTATCCGCAATCCTTTGCATATTATAAAATCGGCTCAAATGGGCGCCCAGGTTGCAACTTGCGGATTGGATACTATTTTACAATTATTAAAACATCCGTTAACGGATAGCGGTCTGGAGAAATTCCTGGCTGACCATGCAAAAGCGAATGCATAACTAAAAAAAGCCACCGCTAATTTCGGTGGCTTTTTTGTTTTCATTTTTTCAGGTATGTTGTAACACCATGAACCAGAATCAAAAAATCACGTTGTTTATTGTTGATGATCATCAGATGCTGATTGATGGCATCAGAGCGTTGTTGATGAACGAGTCCGATTTTGATATTGTAGGTGATGCTTTACGTTCAAAAGATGCACTGGAAAAACTCAAAAAGCAGAAGGTAGATATTGTTATTTCCGATATCAACATGCCTGAAATGTCGGGAATAGAATTGGCCCGAAACATCCGCCTGATATATCCTGATCAAAAAATCCTGGCATTATCCATGTTTGGCGAAAAAACCACGATAACAGATATGCTTGATGCAGGTGTTAATGGATACATTCTGAAAAACACAGGGAAACAGGAATTGATATTCGCCCTCAAATCAATTGCTGCGGGAGGTACTTTCTACAGTGAAGAAGTTTCCGTTGAATTGAAAAGAGTTGACGAAATTGTTGATAAAAGATACATACTCACCGTTCGCGAACGGGAAATCGTTAAATACATTGCGCGTGGATTGTCGCATACAGAAATCGGGGAGCAGCTGTTTATCAGTCCGCGCACCGTTGATACACATCGAACCAACCTGATGAAAAAACTTTCGGTAAACAGTATTGCCGAGTTAATCAAACTGGCTATTCAGCTCAAGCTAATTGATTAATTAAACGGTTCTGCTGACGCACTTTGAGCGTAGTTTTGAACACTTTTTTTGTGCCAACTTATTTGCACCTTTTTCCTATCATTGCACCATCATTTTAACCATCTATACAGATGCAATTCAATAAGAAATTTTACAGCAACGAACAATTACTTGATTTATATAAAGGCATGCTCAAGCCTCGTATGATTGAAGAAAAAATGTTGATTTTACTTCGTCAGGGGCAGGTAAGCAAATGGTTTTCGGGTATGGGGCAGGAGGCCATCAGTGTAGGTATTACTAAAGCGCTTGATAAGGACGAATATATTTTGCCGTTGCACCGTAACCTGGGTGTATGGACATCACGAGAAATGCCTTTTGCTAAATTGTTTTCGCAATGGCAGGGTAAGCTGAACGGCTACTCAAAAGGACGTGAAAGGTCTTTCCATTTCGGAACCAACGAGCACCATATTGTTGGAATGATTTCTCATTTGGGAGCCATGCTGGGAGTAGCGGATGGTATTTCCCTTTCGCATAAAATCAGGAAAGAAGAAAAAATATCGGTTGTGTTTAGTGGTGATGGGGGAGCAAGTGAAGGGGATTTTCATGAAGCGTTAAATACTGCTGCTGTTTGGGAGTTGCCGGTGATTTTTGTAGTTGAAAACAACGGTTATGGATTATCGACTCCGAGCAACGAGCAGTTTCGCTGCAAAAATTTTATTGATAAAGGAATCGGTTATGGCATGCAGGCCATTAAAATTGACGGCAACAATATTTTAGAAGTATATGATACGGTTAGAAATTTGGCCGTTAGCATGCGCACAAATCCGCGTCCTGTTTTGCTGGAGTGTATTACTTTCAGGATGCGTGGACATGAAGAAGCATCTGGGACCAAATATGTTCCGCAGGAATTGTTTGAGGAGTGGGGTAAAAAAGATCCGATAAGCAATTACGAGGCGTTTTTGAAGGAACAAAAAATACTCACAGATGAAATGATTGCTGCCTATCGGGTTGAGTTTAAAAAAGAGATTGATGAGGGTGTTGAAACGGTGCAGGCCGAAGCGGATATTACTCCTGATACAGCACTTGAGATGGCTGATGTATATGCGCCTGTTGCTTTGCAACACAGTGAACATTATGGTAACCTTCAATATGTAACACACAAACCGGCTGCACCGAAACAATCGCGTAAGCGATTAGTGGATGCCATTAGTGATGGGCTGCGTCAAAGCATGGAGAAACATGATAATCTTGTATTGATGGGACAGGATATTGGCGAGTATGGAGGGGTTTTCAAAATCACGCAGGGGTTTATTGAACAATTTGGAAAAGACAGGGTACGCAATACGCCCTTGTGCGAAAGTGCAATTTTGGGTGCGGCATATGGTCTTTCCATTAAAGGGATGAAAGCCATGGTGGAAATGCAATTTGCCGATTTTGTGAGTGTAGGGTTTAATCAGATTGTGAATAATTTGGCAAAATCATATTACCGTTGGGGCCAGCAGGCAGATGTGGTGGTGCGTATGCCAACAGGAGCGGGCGTAGGGGCTGGACCTTTTCACTCGCAAAGCAATGAGGCCTGGTTTTTTCATGTGCCTGGATTAAAAATTGTGTATCCAAGTACACCGGGTGATGCCAAAGGATTATTGGCGGCTTCTTTTTCTGACCCCAATCCGGTTTTGTTTTTTGAACACAAGGCATTGTATCGGGCAGTTGATTTGGAAGAAGAAGTGTATGATGATTATTATGAAATAGAAATTGGTAAGGCTCGTATGGTTAAAGAAGGTGCCGAGGTTAGCATTATTACATATGGTGCTGGAGTGCATTGGGCAACGCAACATTGTGCGGCAGCGGGTATTGATGCGGATATCATTGATTTAAGAACATTGCTTCCGTGGGACAAAGAGGCCGTAACCGCAAGTGTTCGTAAAACTGGTAAGGCATTTATCTTACACGAAGATTCTTTAACAGGAGGTGTGGGTGCTGAAATTGCTGCTCACATTTCACAGCATTGTTTTAAATTCCTGGATGCTCCGGTGATGCGCAGCGGAAGTTTGGATTCACCTGTTCCATTTAACGTAGCATTGGAACAAAACTACTTGCCCAAAGAAAGATTTAAAGCAGAACTGAATGAGCTGTTAAGCTTCTAAACGATGTGTTTACCCATAAAAAATCCCGTTCTGCAGTTTTGCGGAACGGGATTTTTTGTATTCAATAAGTTTTGTATTATTCTGCTTTGGTAAACTGTTTTGTGTATAATTTGCCATT
>CALRRW020000156.1:0-4771 GCA_943370695.1 Comamonas sp. lk
ATACCCTAAATTTTCAGGTTTACCCCAGCGTCCATCTGGATTTCGCCTTGCTATAAACAAGTCAACACCACCC
Source organism: Comamonas sp. lk (assembly GCA_943370695.1). Lineage (GTDB taxonomy): Bacteria > Bacteroidota > Bacteroidia > UKL13-3 > UKL13-3 > UKL13-3. The sequence goes on from CALRRW020000156.1 coordinate 74, forward strand.
ATTCCCACACGTCCGTCAGAGTTGAAATACAATGTTTGATCATCTTTGGCAATGTAAGGGCATTGTTCGTTTCCAAATGTATTCACTTCAGGTCCCATATTTTGCGGAACGCCCCATTTGCCTTTGCTGTATGTGCTTGTCCAGATGTCCATTCCACCAAAACCACCCGGTCTGTCGCTGGTGAAATAAATTGTTTTTCCATCAAACGAAAGGCAAGGTTGCGATTCCCATGACCGGGAGTTGATTGGAGCGCCTAAATTACGCGGAGCTTTCCACTCATTACCATCCAGGGCGCTAAAATAAATATCACAACTTCCAACTCCATCCAATCGGTTACAACCCGTAAAAAAAACGTATTGACCATCAGGAGAAAGAGAGATCGTACCTTCGTTTTCCTGAGTATTAATAGGTGGTCCCATGTTTTCGGGTTTCCCCCAGGTGCCATCCGGTTGTTTCATGCTGTAAAAAAAATCTTCTTGTTGTCCTCCAACCAATCGCGTGTATATAAGCATTTGGTCATCGGCACTTGTACCCGGAAAATATTCATTTTCGGGAGTATTGATATTGGTTAAGTTTTTAGGGTCGAAAGGAACAGGATTTTTAAGCGCTTTGGCTCCAAATGCCGCTGTTAATTTGAGGTTTTCAACCTTCTTTTTGTCAATCTGGTTTCCGTTGCGTGAAATGTATTGCTCAATGTAAAACGCTGCGGTGTCATATTCTCCATAATCGAGAGCTGTTTTGGCCAATTTGTAGTAGGGTATTTGAAATTGGGGATTAAGGATAATTACTTTTTTGTAAACGTCAAGGGCTTCAGGATACTGATCGTTTTGTTCCCTGATATCGGCCATAAGCATCCAAGCATCAATAAAGTTGGGATCTTCGGCAGTTGCTTTTTTCAGAATGTCGAAGGATATTTTGTAATCCATGCGCGTGAAGGCCTGGAGGGCTTCTCCAAACAATTTCTCCGCTTTTTTATTCTTGGTACCTGTAAATACCGGTTGCGTTTGCGCAAAACTTGCCAAGGATAATAACGTTACATAAAGGAAGATGAGTGAACGCATGTTTGAGTAATTGGGTTGGTTAGGTTGCTTTGGTCATAAAGTGCATGGCAACATACTAAACTTTGTGTTAGTAATCAATAACTATACCAGGAGGGGAGAAAATTCGAATATTGAATATCGAAAAGAAAACCAATAAATATAAATACCTAATTACTTAACCCTCCTAGTAAACGCATCAACTGACTAAGGAATTTGCATAAACTTATGCACCTGCAGGCTGATTTCCCATTGCGGGTTCGCTTTTACGTAGTCGATAATTTGTGGAAGCATTTCGGCTGATTTATCCCACTCGGGTTGTAAAAAAAGTTTGCAGGTTGGCGAGCATAACGCAGCATATTTTTCGGCCCATACAAAATCAGATTTATTAAATATAACCACTTTTAGTTCGTGTGCCTCGGCAACAACTTCATTGAGCGGAGCTTTAAATTTTTTGGGAGAAATACAAATCCAATCCCAATGCCCCGAAAGGGGAGAAGATCCAGAAGTTTCGATATTGGTTTGAATGCCTTTTTCTTTGAGCGCTTGTGTGAGCTCATTGAGGTTGTGGAGCAAAGGCTCTCCACCTGTAATTACAGCTAGTTTCGCATTGGCTTGAGTCACAAAACCCACAATTTCATCAATCGTATAAGTTGGGTGTTTGCTTGCATTCCAGCTGTCTTTTACATCGCACCAAACACAACCCACATCGCACCCACCAAGCCTGATAAAATAGGCGGCACGTCCCTGGTAAAACCCTTCACCCTGAATGGTGTAGAAATGTTCCATCACGGGAAGTATTTGAGATTTGACATTTGGGATTTGAGATGTGGTCATTCTTTAATTTTTAATTTACGTTAGCCGTTATTTTTTGTTGTCTTTTTAATGGAAGTAAAGATTGCTGTCAGTTGATTTGCTTCATACATTTGATATTTCGTTTTATCTAAAGATAAAATTTCACTTTCGGATATGAGCTCCAACCAAAATAACGATTCATCTGCTTCTTCTTCCACCGTTCCAATCTTATGAATAAAATCTGCCCTAGATTTTGCCCTGCATGCAGCTCTGTAATTGGCAGCGACTGATGTTGAACTTCGTAATAATTGTTTGAAAAGTACTTCTGAAATGAAATCTTTGGGTACACTTTTTAAGAGTTTAATAATGGCAATAGCAAAACTTTTGGTTCTGTTTTTTAATTCCTTTGCGTTCATAGGGTATATATTAGTGGTAATAATATAATTACTAAATCAGCAATACAACAATCTCTCAAATCTCAACTATTTTTCACCGCATTCAATGTATTTAACAATAACCCAACCCTAGTCATTGGACCTACACCGCCTGGTACTGGTGTAATCCAGCTTGCCTTTTCTGAAACCTCGTCAAACTTAACGTCTCCCTTCAAGCGATAACCGCTTTTGGTTGAATAGTCTTCCACGCGTGTAATCCCAACATCAACAACAACTGCTCCTTCTTTAATCATGGAAGCCGTAACATAATTTGGAATACCCAATGCTGCGATTATGATATCTGCACTTTGGATAACGGATTCTATTTGTAACGTTTTACTGTGGCAAACGGTTACGGTGCAGTTTTTTTGCAACATCAATGCACTCATCGGTTTTCCAACGATATCGCTGCGGCCAATAACCACGCAATGTTTGCCGGATGTTTCAATCTGATAGTGTTCCAGTAATTTGATTACACCCATTGGCGTTGCCGGTAAAAAACAAGGCAACCCTTTAAACATTAACCCAACATTCATCGGGTGAAACCCGTCAACATCTTTTTTCCAGTCGATGGTTTGGGTTACTTTATTGGTATCAATATGTTTGGGTAAAGGTAACTGAACAATCAGTCCGTCTATTTCGGGATTGTTGTTTATCTTAACTACTTCATTCAATAATTCGGTTTCTGAAATGGATGCATCAAAACGCAACACAGTAGAATCAAACCCAACTTCCTCACAATCTTTAGCCTTTGCCGCAACATATGTTTTGCTTGCACCGTCTTCTCCTACAAGGATGGCCGCAAGATGTGGTACTTTTTTGCCAGCGGCTTTCAGTTGATCAACTTCACTTCTTATTTGTTCCCTGATATGTTTTGAAACTTCGTTTCCGTTCAATAATTGCATTGTTGTTAAAATATTTTGCCTCTCCAAGCTTTGTTGTACAATTCTATACTTTCTCTGATAATTTCAAGAGCTTTTGCTTTTCCTAAAAAACTCTCCACAACCACTTCTTTGTTTTCCAGTTTTTTATAATCTTCAAAAAAACGTCTCATTTCAATTGTGGTATGGGGTGGCAAGTCTTCAATGTTTTCGATATGGTTCACACTCATATCATTATTGGCAACGGCTATAATTTTATCGTCCGCTTCGCCTTGATCTACCATTCGCATTACACCTATAACACGCGCATCAATTAAACACAACGGAGGCAGTTCAATAGAGGTAATCACTAAAATATCCAAGGGATCTTTATCCTCACAATATGTTTGAGGGATAAATCCATAATTAGCCGGGTAATGAACAGATGAAAAAAGAACGCGGTCTAATTTTAACAGTCCGCTGTTTTTGTCTAACTCAAACTTGCCCTTGCTGTTTTGTGGTATTTCAATTACAGCAGTTACAATTTCGGGAGCCAGTTCTCCATAGTTTACATTATGCCATGGGTTAAAATTATTCATTTATTATTTTTTGAGGTGCAAAAGTACGTCCAATATTTGACCTATTCCAATCTTATCTTTAGGCAAGGATAAAAATTATTATAATAAATTTAAATGTTAATAATCAATGTTTTGTGAAATAAAAGATAAAAAGGTCTTTTATTATTTAATTATAGTTTTACTTTTGAATAGAAATTAATTGAGAGCAAATGTTTTCACAAACTTGTAAGTATGCAATACGCGCCATGTTTTTAGTAGCACAACGTTCTGCTGAAGGTAAGTATGTTGGCATCAAGGAAGTGGTAGAAGGTTTGGATGCGCCTCAGCATTTTATTGCAAAGATCCTTCAAGATTTAAGTAAAAAAGGATTTCTGACTTCTGCAAAAGGACCTAATGGCGGTTTTTTAGTAAATGAATCTCAACAAAAAAAATCTCTTTTAGATATCGTATTTGCCATTGATGGCGATAAAATTATCACTTCATGTTGCCTTGGTTTAAAGGATTGTTCTGAAAAAAATCCATGCCCTGTTCATGAAGAGTATAAATCAATAAGGAAAAAATTAAGCACGATGTTGAGCACAACTAGGGTTACAGATTTTAATGACGAGTTGGGTTTGCGCAAGCTTTTTTTGAAAGACAAAGAATAATAACTGAATACATTAAGGGTGCTTACATTAGCTGTGGTTTAAGAGGAGCTTAAACGATGGCTCGGACTTGGCATGCCTTATAAAATACAAATTTTAATGGCAACAGCGGTTACTTCATTCATTAAAACCAGTACTTGTTTTCATTGCGGAGACACGTGTAAAGAGACGGTGGCGTTTGAAAACCACACCTTTTGTTGTGTAGGATGCAGGAGTGTTTACCAACTGCTATCACAGCACAACTTGTGCAGCTATTACGATATCGAACAAACACCGGGTGTTAATCAACGGGTATCGGTGTCATCAAATGCATTTGCCTACCTTGATGATGAAAAAGTTGCTCAGCAAAT
>CALRRW020000157.1:0-4757 GCA_943370695.1 Comamonas sp. lk
AGAAACAAAAGTATTGATTGAATGATAGTTGGTTGCCGATAAAGCTGCACCAGTATCAACCGTATAAGTCCCGGCTAAAGGTGTTGTTAGGGTTATAATTTGCACAGCATTGGTTGTGTCCGATTGCCCGCTGCAGATGAGCACAGCTCTGTAACTGTTGGTACCGGTTTGGGTTGTATTAAGTTGATAGCTTGTTGCAAGAGGGATATTCGAAAAAGTTCCCGGAGCACCCGTACTTGATTTTTGCCATTGATAGGTTAGCCCGCCTCCAACTGAAGCTCCGGATAACGACACTGTAAAAGGCGTACTTGCACAAATAGAAGTAACCGTAGAAACCGCGTTACCTGCTGTTGGCGGAGCTATACAAGGCAACACAAATTCATCGCCACCCATTTGGGTTGTGGTTACGGTTCTCAGTTGATTGTCAATATCTGATGGCACCGATGGATCAAAAGCTATAGCCAAATCAATATCTGATTGAGAAGCACCTGCTAAATGCAAATCACAACTGGTGGTGTTTACCAGTGATACCATCTTTGAAAAAGAACCCGCATCACCCGCAGATGCGGTTCGCCATCCAGCAAGCTTGTGATTTATACTGCCCCATGATGCAACTGTATCTGCATTTGCCGAATAAAAAATATTATTGTTGGAAGTCCAACCCGTTGCGCTTGCTGTAGCACCATAGTTATTATTAATAGCTTGATGTTTACCGGTTCCCCCCGTACGTTCGTTTATCAGTACGTTCCCTTTTATATCAACAGGTACAATTTTCGCAGTAGCTGTAAAATCTGTTCTGGCAATGCCAAAACTTGGTTGAGCACCCGTACTCACGGTTCCTCCGATATAGATGGTGTTAAATTTAATTGACTCCATGGTTGGGTCAGGTGTTGAACCATTGTTTAACTGAATACCCACAATTGCTGTATTGGTAGCCTGGCCTATACCCAAAGAAATAAAATTGTTGTTTATTTTTAATTCATCATTGCCCGATCGAATGGCAATTCCTGCCACAATGCCTGGTGTAGTAACTGCCGCAGAAGTACCGGCATTGGATAAATTGTAAATTTTATTGCGGGTAATGGTTGTATTAAAAGCATTACCATGTGCAATACCCACAACATACGTTGATGCAGTTCCTGCATTAATTGACGATAAATCATAAATAGTATTATTGGATATCACACCATTGGTTCCCGGGAAATATTGGATACCTGCAATAGCTGATAATCCTGATGAGAATGCCGCCAGCTGACCATTTGCCGTTAAATGATGAATTGTGTTGCTGTCAATAAACAAAGTAGAAGCATTGCTCGGAGTTGTACCTGTTGTAATTCCCCTAACATAGCCCGAGGTTGATGAACCAAATGACGATAAATTTTGAATGGTATTGTGAATGAAGTTAAACGTTGAAGGCACAGAAGCGAATATTAATCCATTAACCAAAGTAGTGGCTGTAGTTGTACCTAAAGTACCCGCTACAATATTATTCGTTAATGAGTTTCCAATGGTATTATCTCTAACAGTGAGCGAAGTCGTAATACCCGAAATGTTAATACAATGAATGGTGGCGGCAGTAGCTGCTGCTGCACCAATATTTTGCAATCCGCCAAATGTATTATTTTGAATAAGTACAGTATTGGTTGATGAAGAGTTGATACCCATTAAAGCTCCTGCCGATCCCGTACTGATGCTGATGGAAGCCAGTGCCGATGTTGAACCTATGGTATTACCGGAAATAGTAACATTACCTGTTGTAGCACTTATTGCCGCAAATACTCCATTAACGGTAGCAGTAGTACTCGTTGATGTTAAAATAATCCGACTGATGATATTGTTCTGAATAGTAGAAGTGCTTGTAGTGCCCACTGTTAACAAAATACCGGCAAAGGTTGTGGCTACTGCACTGTTCATTGTATAGGTACCGGTTCCATTTGTATCTGCAAATCCAATTATGTTGCCCGAAACAATATACCCGCTACCCGATGTAATAGCAATTCCCCTGTGCGCATTTGCAGTAGTATAGGTTCTGGTTGCCGATTGGAAAAATCTGTTGTTTGAAATTTGCCACGCGCTATTACCCGTTGTTAATGTAATACCCGAAGTGGCAAGTGTTGCGCTGAAATAATTACCAATATTGGAATTGGTAATAGTATTTCCGCTGTTTTCGATACCTACTGTTATTGTTCCGGTACTGTATATTGCATTGGCAGGCTTGCCCCCCAAAGTACTGTCGATATTGCAATAGGCTATAGTATTGTTATCATTTCCGGTTGTAATACCCGATGAGAAAACAATCGTGCCTGTTGTGATATTGCTGCTCGATCCATTAATCTGGCAATTTAAAATGCTGTTTTGTGATGCATCATTGGTAAATCGGATAGTACTCACATTTCCCACTGCTGTATTGGATATAACAAGGGAATTGCCACCTGAGTTTAACCCGTTAATTGTTACATTATCGGCTCCATGCAGCCTGATAAGCGAACCCGCAATGCTTCCTGTTATTTCTCTTGCTGCGCCTCCCGATGGTTTAATTAAAATGGATGTGTAGTTTGATACACCTCCAAATCCACTGGAGTCAAGCACCGCTGAATCCGTTTCGGTAGTATTTCCCGTTAAATTTATTTCGATGATACCTGTATGAAATCCTGAGTTGATAGCATCAAAGGCACTTTTAAGTGTTCCATAACTATTAAAAGAAGACCCTCCTGTTGCACTTACATCCACCTGTGCATGGGTTGTGGTTGAGCAAATAAATAAAATGCACAAAACAAGTGCAGGGCGAATTAATTGTGTGAAGGCATTCTGTTGTAATAGTCTTTTCATGCTTAATGAGTGTTTAGTTATTTAGCGTGAAGTTATCTGAATGCAGCAAGAATAAAGGCGTCATAACGCCGAAGGTGTTAAATTGGATACTGAATGCGAAGATGTTAAAGGGAGGTTAAATTTATGTAGAGGTTAGAATTAACCTTTGAGCCATTTTTTGAATTCACCTGAGCGGTCAATACTCACAATCATTTCTTCTTTGCAGGGTGGATTTGTTTCAATCTTAACCCGGCCTCGCGTTTCATTTTCCATTTTGGCAATAGCATCAAGTTGTATAATAAACTGGCGGTTGATGCGAAAGAAAAATTTCGGGTTAAGTTTTTTTTCCATTTGATCAAGAGTGGCATCAAATTGATATTGTTTATTCTCTTTGGTAACAATGATGACCATTTTATTGCTCGTGAATATATAAGCAATTTGTGCAGTGGATAAGGAAATTAACTGTGAACCATGGTTAATCAAAAAGCGTTGCTGGTACTTGTTTTCGGTTGAAATAAGTTCGCTGTACTCGGCATTGTTTTGCACATCCGTTTGTTGCAGTGAATAAAGTTTTTGGATAGCCTGATTGAGTTCATCCGCATCAATCGGTTTAAGCAAATAGGATATACTGTTTACAGAAAAAGCTTTAATGGCAAATGTGTCGTATGCAGTACAAAAAATAATGGGGGTATTGATGTGCAATTGTTCAAATATCGCAAAACTGATACCGTCACTTAAATGTACATCCATTAGTATCAAATCTACCGGATGTTGTTTTAGCCAATCCACAGTACCCGCTACCGAGTCTGTTCTCCCTATAACCCGAATGTTTGGGTGATAGGTGTTGAGCAGGTAAATTAAATGGTCTGCCGCTAATGTTTCATCTTCAACAATTAAACAGTTCATGCTAATTTAGATGGTGAAAGAGTTGGAATAATTGCAATATAGTTTTCTTCCTCAATAATAAACTGAGGTACAATGGCCGAAACAAATTCATAACGTTCGGTTATGCTTTGCTGGCCCAAACCCGTGCTCGGTGCCGGAGTTAAACGAGGTTGGATATTATTAATCACTGTAATTGCACTGTTGGCATATGATATGTCTACAAACAATGGCTTATCTTCAGAAATATAATTATGCTTAATCGCATTTTCAACCAATAGTTGCAAGGCAAAGGGCGGTATCATATCGTTTCGTTCTTCAGCAGAAATATTAATTGATAACTGTATGGCATCACCAAATCTCATTTTTTTAAGGTATACAAAACTATCCAGTACCTGAAGTTCCTCTTTAACGCTCACAAGGTTGCCGTTGCCATGTTCCATAATGCTGCGGTAAAGTTTCGAAAACTTGGAAACAAATTCTAATGCAGTTTTGGGTTCTTTGATTATAAGGGCGGAAAGGGTACTCAAACTGTTAAATAAGAAATGAGGATTTATTTTTGATTTGAGGGTTTCATACCTGGCCACCACATTTTCCTTAAGTAATTCTTTATTGTAATCGGCCAGTATAAAATTTTTGGCTTCAATTTCTTTTCGCTGCCATTCTATATGACTGTTTTTAATATTAAGCAGTTTGTTGCTTTTCTGTTTTCTGATCACACTCCTTACCGAAATAAAAGCAATAACGCTAATTAGCAAGAAGGCAATAATTAAGGCATTTCGAATGATAAGTTCTCTTCCTTCCTTTTCCTGGATGATAATTTTTTCCTGGTTTAAAGCCTTAATTTGTTCTTCTTTTTTTTCCAAATCAAAACGCGCCTGCATTTCACTTAAAGCTTTATTCCCTTCGTCATTGTAAATGGAGTCGTTAAGTGCTATATAGTGTTTATTATACTCAAGAGCCGTTTCATATTTTTTGATCTTCTCGTAATGTTTTGAAAGGTATTTGTAAATATTCAGTTCGAGCGGACGTGTTTTTTCTTCTTGTGATAATGCTAGAGACCTGAG
>CALRRW020000158.1:0-4733 GCA_943370695.1 Comamonas sp. lk
CAGGCTGTGTTATCTGGGTAATGATGCGAATGAGGCTGGTTTTGCCTGCACCGTTGGGGCCCAGCAATCCAAAAATAACACCCTTGGGTATTTGGATGCTCACCTTATTTAATGCTGTATGATGCGCATACATTTTGCTTACTCCCTGAATATCTAGTTCAATCATTTGTGTCTGTAATAACTACGGTAAACATAGCATTTTTGACGATTCAAAATCAAGAAAAAGCACCAAAAAAGTGGGGATACTTGCGCTTGTTATTTTTTTTACTAAATTGTAATCCAATTAGTGTACTAATTACACAAACTCTTTAACCGGAATTGCATATGAAAAAAATTACCCTTTTGTTCAGCTTTTGTGCCCTTGTATGTATAGCAAATGCGCAGGAAGAAATGCCCAAACAAGCCGTATCGATTGGATTTTCGGCAGCAGCATTGGATAAAATGACCGTTATGAGTTCCCCTTTGCAATACTCACACCAGATTGCCGGTAAACCCCAGTTGAGGTATATCCTGGGCTTGCGTCAAACGCTGGCTTTCGGGGCAACCGAGTTTGAAATAAATAAACAAACAACGCTTATTGATGATATTTCAAATTACTCCATTAATGTAATGGCTGGTTTTGAATACGTATATAAGCACAAAATGACCGTAGGGTTTAACCTTGATTTAATAGGCGGAACCATAGGAACAAGATCATACAAAACCATTGGGAAAGATCCTGTATATTCCATGAGTGCCGAAGGTTTAAATGTGTTGCTTTCAAGTGGTTCTTTAAACACTCAGGCTTATGTTGGTTATTATATCCACCCCCTTGTTGCTTTAAAAGTTGGGGTAACCAACTACAGGGCCGGATTACAGTATTCAAATTCAACAACTGCTACTACTCCGGTATCCAAATCATTAATAATGCCTTTTTTTCAACTTGAGTATATGTTATGGCCTTAAAATAATATACTTTTGTCCGGTGTTGAGATTTGGAATGAGTTGAAACACAGCAATACATGTCCCCTATCAAGATCATTTTTTGTCTCCATATTTGTTTACCACTCGTTGGTCTTTCTCAAAATATCCCTTCCAGTTTTGGCACGGTAAGTGGCAACTTTTGCCTTGGAAATCAGGTTTTTCAGGTAAACAGTCAATTGAACCAGAACATTAGCCTGAATAAACACAACCGGGTATTTTTCACTGTTGGTGTTAGGGGAAGTTATACCGAAAACCTTAATACCGTGAGCATCACAAGCGACCCTGCCATAAGTGTTTCTTATGATGATGTGCGGAAAAAGATGGCTACGGCAAACATCATGTTGGGTGTTAATATAGCTCTTAGCAATAGTGTATATGTGGAGCTTAACAGTGAGTTGCTGGGTATTTCTTTCGGCAACACTTCTAATGGAAAATTTTACCGGGGCAGCATGAGTTATCCTTTTTCGGGGGATTTGAACGGAACAAACTTCCTGTTCAGCGGTGGCAATATTCAACATCAGCTTGCCATCGCATTTAAAGTAAAGAGGTATCTTTTTGTTCGGGTAGGATTACTTTCCCAAAGTATGGTATACGATTACACTTCGAGATTAAGCGGCTACGAAAGCTTCACATTGGTTAACCATAATGTTATGGGCTTTTGCGGGATTGAATACCAGCTTTGCCGGTATAGCGGACAGAAATAAAAGGAGCCTCATTTGAGGCTCCTTTGCTTAGTTAAAATATTCTCTCATCCGTTCGAAAAATCCTTTGTCATTTTTGTTAGGATGCGGCTTGAAATTTTCAGATTCTTTGAGTTTTTCCAAAATGGCTTTTTCCTCTGCCGACAGTTTTTGAGGGGTCCAGATATTAACGTGAATCAACTGATCGCCCCGATAGTTTCCGTTTATTTCAGGGATTCCTTTGCCCCTCAATCGAAGTATTTTTCCTGCATGCGTTCCTGCATCAATTTTCATCTTCACTTTACCGTCTACTGTTGGTACTTCTATACTTGTGCCGAGTGCGGCATCTGCAAAACTAATATGTAAATCGAATACAATATTGTTTCCGTCACGTTTCAAAATAGGATCTTCCTGCTCTTCAATGAGGATAATTAAATCGCCACTTGGGCCTCCACCCGGTCCAGCATTTCCTTTTCCACTCATGCTCAATTGCATGCCATCGGCAACCCCTGCCGGAATATTAATGGTTACAATATCTTCAAATGGAATCAACCCATCAGGTCCTGCTCCTGCCGGGCGTTTATCAACTGTTTTACCGCTTCCATGGCACATCGGACAAGCACTTGTAGTTGCCATTTGTCCCAAAAAGGTATTGGTAACCCTGCGCACCTGGCCGGCTCCATTACATGTTGTACACGTTTTAAAAGTAAGACCTTCGGCCACTTTCATCCGTTTGTATTTCACTTTCTTTTCGGCACCGGCTGCAACTTCCTGCAAAGTCATCTTCACTTTAATGCGCACATCGTTTCCGCGCACTCCTGCTTGCCTGCGACCTCCTCCTCCGCTTCGTCCGCCAAAAAATGATTCAAAAGGACTTCCACCATCGCCAAATACATCACCAAACTGCGAGAATATGTCATCCATATTCATGTGTTGTCCGCCACCGCCTCCACCACCCATTGCCTGGTGTCCGAATCGGTCGTATTTTGCTTTTTTATCAGCATCGCTCAGTATTTCATAAGCTTCGGCTGCTTCCTTAAATTTATCTTCAGCTTCTTTGTTACCTGGATTTTTATCGGGATGAAACTTAATTGCCATTTGGCGATAAGCCTTTTTAATCTCATCGGCCCCGGCCCCTCTGTTTACACCCAATATTTCGTAATAGTCTCTTTTTGCCATTTGTTCGGTTTTCTGTTTGCGGTTTTCTGTTCTCTGTTTTCCGGTTTGTTTAAATTAATAAAAGCCGCAAAACCTTAGTCCTAAAACCAAATTGCCTTTGCCTGCTTTTTACTCTCCTACAACAACCTTAGCAAAGCGAATCACTTTGTCATTTAAAAAATATCCTTTTTCCACTTCATCAATTACTTTTCCTTTCATATCCTCAGTTGGAGCTGGAATATTGGTAATGGCTTCGTGGAAATCGCTGTCAAACGGTTTGCCGGCTGCTTCCATTGGCTTTAAACCTTTGGCTGTAAGAATACCATTAAACTTATTGTTTACAAGTTCAATTCCTTCCTTTACTGCATTAATATCGGTGGCAGTTTGCATGGCCTTCAGCGCTCGTCCGAAATCATCCAAAACCGGAATAAGCGAAATCAATACTTCCTGGTTGGCTGTTTTAAACAATTCAATGCGTTCAGCACTGGTTCTGCGTTTATAATTATCAAACTCAGCATGAAGACGTAAATATTTATCTTCAAGTATTTTTAATTCCGCTTCCCAATCTTTTGCTGACTCATTTTCCTTTAATTGCTCAATATCTGCGTCAATTTCTGCCTTTATTTCATCTGCGCCCGGACTTGTTACATCCTTGGCTTCATCCTGCACTATCGGCTCGTTGTGGGTTTCTTGCTTGTGTTGGTCACTCATATCCTGTAATTGTCGTTATTTTTCTAGTGTAGTTATCAAATGCGTTGCCAATGCTCAAAAAATGCCATCATGTCACCCTATTGCATGAGGGTTTGGAGTTGTTCATCCAGATTGGCGTCCCATACATCTTTGGCCACAATGATACCGGCAGTATCGATTAAAAAATTAGTGGGGAGCCTGTTGATATTAAACAAGGTGGTGTAATCAGAGTGCCACCCTTTATAGTCGCATACATGCGTTTTCCAGTACAGGTTATCTTTGCTTATAGCGGTAGTGTGAAGGTCGGGACGCGTATCCAGTGAAACCTGGATAATGATAAACTTCCGCTTTTTGCGCAAGCTGATGGCCCTGTATTTTTCGTAGGTTTTGCGGGTGGTTAAATTGTGCCTGCGGCTTGCGGTATTCCATGATGCCCAAAAATCCAGCAATACAATATTGCCTCTATACTTTTCAAGCGATAACGTATCGCCATAAATTGTTTGTGCTGCAAAATTGGGCGCCTTTTGTCCAATGGCACATGGCTGCTGAATCCAGGCATACAGCCCGCAACCAATTGCTATGAAAAAAGTAAATAAAAGGTTTTTACGCACAGGGCAAAAATATACGAATAATTGAGATTTAAGATTTGGGATTTTTGATGTAAATAACGCCTCCCAATCTTACATTTCTTTAGTCTATACGCGTGATATCGGCACCAATTGCTCTCAGGCGTTCGTCTATATGCTGGTAGCCACGGTCTATTTGTTCAATATTGTTGATGGTGCTTGTTCCATTGGCTGCAAGTGCTGCAATCAGCATGGCCACTCCTGCCCTGATATCGGGTGAGCTCATGGTGATACCGCGCAAACTGGTTTCACGATTTGAGCCAATAACCACGGCACGGTGCGGATCACACAAAATAATTTTAGCACCCATATCAATAAGGTTGTCTACAAAAAACAAACGGCTTTCAAACATCCACTGGTGAATAAGCACACTCCCTTTTGCCTGTGTGGCTGTTACCAGCGCTATCGAAATCAAATCGGGGGTAAATGCCGGCCAAATGCCATCCTTAATGGTGAGGATGGAACCATCAATCAAGGATTGTATTTTGTAACTATCCTGTGCCGGTATAAAAATATCATCACCTCTAAACTCAAGTTCGATACCCATTTTGCGAAACACTGAAGGAATAACTCCTAAGTCGGGAATAGAACAATTTTTAATGGTGATTTCTGATTT
>CALRRW020000159.1:0-4715 GCA_943370695.1 Comamonas sp. lk
ATTCAACACTTTATGTTGTTCTCTGATGAGTTAATCACTTTAGATACTCAGGTAAAAGAGGCTCCACAAGAAGTTGACGAAAATGTATTGCACATACGCAAAATATTAAAAACGCCACTTTCTGATTTAGATCTTTCGGTACGTGCTTACAATTGCTTGAAAGCAGCCGATATCAAAACATTAGGTGAGCTGGTTGCATTTGATATTGCCGATTTGTTGAAATTCCGCAACTTTGGTAAAAAATCACTTTCTGAATTGGAAGAGCTTGCTAGAGATAAAGGCTTAACTTTTGGAATGGATGTGGCTAAATATTTAGGCAACGAAGAATAATAAACAGACTGTAAAAACAGACAAAATTTTTGAACGATGAGACACGGAAAAACAATTAATCACTTAGGAAGAACAGCCTCGCACAGATCAGCGATGTTAGCTAACATGGCATCTTCACTAATTGTTCATAAACGTATTACAACTACTTTGGCTAAAGCTAAAGCATTGCGTAAATATGTAGAGCCAATTATCACTAAAGGTAAAGATGATTCTACTAACTCACGCAGGGTTGTATTTAGTTACTTAGGAAACAAAGATTCTGTAAAGGAATTATTTGGAACTGTTGCACCTAAGGTAGGTGACAGACCAGGAGGATACACTCGTATTTTAAAATTGACGAACCGTAAAGGTGATAACGCAGAAATGGCTATCATGGAGTTGGTTGATTTTAACGAAGTAGTGATGAACGATAAAGCAGTTAAAACAGAAGCTAAGAAAACAACTCGTAGAAGCCGTGCAAAAGCACCTAAAGCTACAGATGCAGCAGCTACTGAAGAAACAACAACAGAAACTGCAGAGTAATCAATTTACTCTTTACAATAAAAAAGAAAAGACGACTCAATAGGTCGTCTTTTTTTATGCCTCAACTTTTCTGTTCAATGCTATTTTAAGGCATTGTTCTTTATTTCTTCCACTACATCCGGATCTAGCAATGTTGATGTATCGCCCAGGTTTGTGGTTTCACCTTCGGCAATTTTTCGTAAAATCCTGCGCATAATTTTACCGCTTCGGGTTTTGGGCAATCCTTTTACAAATTGAATTTTATCGGGTTTGGCAATGGCGCCAATAATACGGGATACGGTTTGGAGAATATCCTGGCGGGCCAGGTTCTCATCCATTTTCATTCCATCATATATTACATAGGCATAAATGCCTTGTCCTTTAATATCGTGCGGGTAACCCACTACCGCGCTTTCTACAACACCGCTGTGCATGTTTATGGCATTTTCAACCTCAGCTGTCCCAATACGGTGCCCGCTTACGTTTAATACATCATCTACACGGCCAGTGATTCTGTAATTGCCATCTTCATCGCGCAAGCAGCCATCGCCTGTAAAATACATGTTTTCGTATGTTGCAAAGTAGGTTGTGCGGCAACGTTCATGGTCACCGTAAGTTGTTCTGATAATACCCGGCCAAGGCATTTTAATGCATAAATTACCACTTACCGAGTTGCCGGTGATTTCTTTGCCGTTTTCATCAAGCAATACGGGGAATACCCCCGGCAAAGGCAAAGTTGCATGTGCAGGTTTTTGCGGTGTAACACCAGCCAGGTTCGATATCATCGTTGCACCTGTTTCGGTTTGCCACCAAGTATCTACTACAGGGCATTTACCTTTTCCAATATTTTGATGGTACCAATGCCATGCCTCTTCGTTGATGGGTTCGCCCACCGAACCGATTACTTTAAGCGAACTCAGATCTTTATTGTTTACATATTCCAATCCAAAACCCATTAAACTGCGAATGGCTGTAGGTGCAGTATATAAGATATTCACTTTATGCTTTTCTACAATTTCCCAGAATCTTCCTGCATCAGGCCAGGTAGGTATTCCTTCAAACATTAAGCTGGTAGCTCCGGCACTCAACGGGCCATATAAAATATAACTGTGTCCGGTTATCCATCCGATATCTGCCGTGCAAAAATGTATTTGTCCGGGCTGGTACTGAAACACATTCACGAAGGTGTAATTAGCCCAAATCATATAACCGGCTTGCGTGTGCACCACGCCTTTGGGTTTTCCGGTTGAACCTGATGTATATAAAATGAACAACGGATCTTCTGCATCCATTGCTGCCACAGGAAACGAAACTTTACCATCTTTTTCAACTTGGTGCTCGGCATGTTCCATTTCATCTTCCCACCACACGTCTCTTCCTTTGATCATGGAAACTGGTGTGCGGGTACGTGTGTACACAATCACTTTTTTAACCACTTTGTTCCCAATGAGGGCATCATCAATCACACTTTTTAAGGGAATATCTTTATTGCCCCGAAATGCACCATCACAGGTAATAATAAATTCTGCCTGAGCATCTTCAAGTCTATCGGCAATGCTTTGGGCCGAAAAACCTCCAAACACAACGGAATGAATAGCCCCAATTCGGGCGCATCCCAAAACTGCATAGGCAAGCTCGGGAATCATTCCCATGTAAATGCAAACCCTGTCACCCTTTTTAACACCCAGGTTGGTGAGCATTTGGGCCACCTGACATACCCGTTTGTGCAAACGGTTATATGTTACGATTCGGGTGCGTTCTTCAGGATTATTAGGTTCCCAAATAATTGCAGCTTCCTCACCACGGGTTTCCAAATGCCTATCGATGCAGTTTTCGGTAATGTTTAGCTTAGCCCCTTTGAACCATTCAATTTTTGGCTCCTTAAAATTCCATTCTAAAACCTTGTCCCATTTTTTGTGCCAGGTAAAATGTTCGGCAATTTTAGCCCAGAAGGCTTCAGGATTTTCGAAACTTTCCTGGTAAGCTTTTTTGTATTCTTCTATGCTTTTTAGTTGATATGGATACGACATACTCTTTGTGTTTTAATAATCAATACGAATGTATATTGTGTTCAATTTAAAAATAAACTGATTGTTGCTGAATATGTATAGTTAAGCATTTACTTTTACATTATGAAAACAATTATAAGTATACGGATTTAATAGATTAATGGAAATTTAAGGGGAATCAATCCAACTCTTTAGGAAATATTAAGAACAAAAAAACTAATTTTAAATTACTTTCGTATTTTACACAACACAATTAATTAACCGGATATGAAAAAATTGAGTTTTATATTATTAGTAGCAACTTTTTGTATGACTACTTCAATGAAAACAGCTGACGAAGTTACCTGGATGGGATTTGATGAAGGCTATAAACTGGCTAAGAAATCAGGTAAGATTATGCTTGTGGATGTATATACCGATTGGTGCGGGTGGTGCAAACGTATGGATAGAGACACATATGCTAAGCCAGAAATCGCAGCGCTTATTAAAGACGATTATATTGCCATTAAGTTTAATCCTGAAGTGAATGCCACATACACTTTTGAAGGCAAATCATATACAGGAAGTGAATTGGCGGGTGTATTGAGCCAAAACAAACTAACAGGTTACCCTACAACCATTTTTTACTACCCTAAGGATAAAAAAACAAATGTAATGGGTGGTTATTTTGATGCATCAAGGTTTCAGGGAGTACTTGCCCAGGTGAAAAAAGATTTTAAGCCTGGTAAATAATTATTGCTGCTGTTGTTGCATTTCCTGTTCGGCAAGTGAGGTGAACTCACTTAAATGAATATGAGTTGATGTCGGATTGCTTTCCGTTTCGTTTTCATATTGTACCGAAACCCTAACTTCTAATTGATGTTCAGCACCACCTCGGTAGGTTCCTTTAACGGGCGAACAATCACTGAAATTTCTTCCAACTGCTAAACGAACATGTTTGTCGTTGGCGATACAGTTATTGGTTGGGTCAAATCCGAGCCAACCGTAAAATGGTAAATAGGCTTCTACCCATGCGTGTGTGGCGCCATCGCCCCGCATACCGGTATTATTGGGGCAAATATATCCGCTAACATATCGTGCCGGAATATTCACCATGCGCAATAAGGCTAGCAGTAAATGCGCAAAGTCCTGGCAAACCCCTTGTTTCATTTGCCATATTTCATCTAAAGTCGTTTCCACCGTGGTAACACCTTTTATGTATGCACACTGCTCAAATACCTGGGTGCATAAATACCTCGCTACCTGATAAGGATTAAATTGTGTAGGATTACGTGCCTCAATCATTTGTTGTAAAGCGGCTCTGCTTTCAAATGCATCAATTTTTAAATAATCGGCATAAGGAAGGATTGCTGCCATTTTATAAAGCTCTTTCCATTGCTCATCCGAACTTTGGGTAATATCGGGTTTGTGGCGTGCCGTAGTGGTCACTGTAATATGCGAATCAATTAACAATTCGTGGTGCGGTTCAATGATGGTAAAAGTACCCACTTGGTTGCCAAAATAATCTTTGTGGGTAGAAACCACAGGGTCTCCGCTAATGGTTAATGTATGTTGCACCACACGCTGCCATTCATCCTGCATGGGATACAGGATAATTTGATTGGCGCTGTAACTGGCAGCAGTGGCGTATGCATACCGCGTGGTATGGTTAATTTGAAATGTTGGCATCTAGTAGTAATTAAAATAGTAAGTGTTCAGTGCATTGCTAATGCCTAACAAGTTGCTGCGGGTATTGTGCAAAAACTCTTTGAATTCGGCTTGTGAAAAAGCCTCTACATTGGTGTAGCGAATCGTACTGCGCAGCCTACCAATCAAGAACTCAATTTCGCGGTAACTATCGAGGTTTCGATCACTTCTGACTTTTTCAAAATTACG
>CALRRW020000160.1:0-4708 GCA_943370695.1 Comamonas sp. lk
ATTTTAATCCAAATCCCGATGAAGAAACACTCCATGAAAGTGTTGTGGCTTTCCGAAACAAAATCAAACGAGCCGATGGTGTATTGATTTGCACTCCTGAATATGTTTTCAGTTTACCGGGAATTTTAAAAAATGCGTTGGAGTGGACCGTTTCCACAACGGTGTATACAGACAAACCAACGGCAATGATTACCGCTTCGTCATCCGGAAAAGTTGCACATGAATCGTTGGTGCTGGTGATGAAAACGCTTGGTGTTAAAACAACAGAAGATACGTGCTTATTGATTTCCGGTGTTAAATCCAAAATGGATACCACCGGCCATGTTCATCATGCGGAAACACTTGCCAGCATCAACCTGCTGCTGCACCAATTTGCGGTGTTGATGGAAGCGTAAACGCTGAAGAATCCTTACTTGATTTTTAGCTTCGCAAACTTGAGCACAATTGTTTTTTTACCGTGTCCGTTTGCAAATTCAATATTGGCTTTTTTGGCTTCACCAGCACCTTCGGTACTCAATACTGTTCCGTTTCCAAAACGTGCATGTTCCACCTGTTGGCCTGCTTCCAGGTTGGACGTATCATCACCGATAAAATTCGGGTCGATAGCTGCCGGGGTAGCCATTGCTTTGTTAATGGGTTTAAAGTTTTTAGGAACCGCTTGTGTGGCCGGGGCTGCTTCGGGAGCACGTTTGGTTTGACCATAAGGCTGTTTACCATAATTGCCGTAACTCTGTTTTTGTTGCACGGGCTGTTTGTTAAACATGCCTTCAATATTCAAATACTGCGGATCTATTTCCTGTAAAAACCGGCTGGGTTCACTGTTAATCATGGTGCCAAACTTAAAGCGTGAAGTAGCAAACGATAAGGTGAGTTTATCCATGGCACGTGTTAGGGCCACATAAAACAACCTGCGTTCTTCTTCCAGTTCGGTGCGGCTGTTTAACGACAATTGCGAAGGAAATAAATTTTCTTCCAGTCCTACCACAAACACCTGTTTAAACTCCAATCCTTTGCTTGCGTGAATGGTCATCATGCTCACCTTGTCATTATCTTCTTCGGTTTCTTTATCGGCATTGGTGAGCAAAGCAATATTTTCCATAAAACCGGCAAGGGTATTCGGACGCAATACACCATCATCATCGGCTGTTTCCTCAATGCTAAATTCCTTGATACCGTTGAGCAACTCCACAATGTTTTCGTAACGTGCAATTCCTTCAACGGTTTTATCATCGTGCAGGTTTTTAAGGATGCCACTTTGTTTGGCAATGTGCATGGCCGCATCGTAGGCATTGTGTTGAATGATTACCTGAAAACTTTTGATCATCATTACAAAATCCTGCAACAAACCGGATGCCTTTAAGCCATACTGCGGGGCACTTTCCATGATTTCGTACCAACTTTTCTGGTGTTGATCAGCAAGCACAGTGAGATGGTCAAGAGTCGTTTTGCCAATACCGCGTGTGGGGTAATTGATGATACGTTTTAAGGCTTCTTCATCATTGGGATTAATCACCACGCGGAAATATGCCAGTAAATCTTTGATTTCTTTGCGGGTGTAAAATGATTGCCCGCCATAAATTTTATAAGGAATATTCAGTTTGCGCAGCGCCTCCTCCATTGCCCTGCTTTGGGCGTTGGTGCGATACAGAATAGCAAAATCCTTATTGAACAAATGGGTATTCATCTTCTCCTGGAAAATAGCAGAAGCCACCATCTTTCCTTCTTCATTATCGGTTATGGCGCGGAACACAGCAATTTTTTCGCCTGCCCCATTATCTGTCCACACCTTTTTTTCAATCTGGTCTTTGTTTTGTTTAATGATGGAATTGGCCGCATTCACAATGGTTTTGGTACTGCGGTAATTTTGCTCCAACCGGATCATTTTCACTTCCGGAAAATCGCGGTTAAAGTTTAAAATATTTTTAATGGTTGCTCCGCGAAACGCATAAATACTTTGTGCATCATCACCCACCACCGCAATGTTTTGATACATATTGGCCAGCTTGCGGATAATGGCATACTGTGCATGGTTGGTATCCTGAAACTCATCCACCATGATATACTTAAACATGTTCTGGTATTTGTACAACACATCATTGTGTGTGCTGAGCAACTCATGCGTTTTCATCAGCAAATCGTCAAAGTCCATGGCACCTGCGCGGAAACAACGCGATTCGTAAGCAGCATAAATGGCTCCGAATTTTGGCCGCCCGGCCGATTCATCATACAAAGTATTTTCGCCATCTGAATTGTAATCCGATGCTTTGAGCAAGGCATTTTTGGCACCCGAAATACGGTTGAGCAATACATTCGGTTTGTACACCTTATCGTCCAGCTTCATTTCGTTCACAATACTTTTGAGCAAACTTTTGGCATCATCCGTATCATAAATGGTGAAGTTGCGCGGGTAACCTATTTTATCTGCTTCCGAACGCAATATCCTGGCAAAGATGGAGTGAAAAGTTCCCATCCATAAGTTTTTGGCCTCAGGGCCCACCACTTTGTGAATGCGTTCCCGCATTTCTTTGGCTGCTTTGTTGGTAAAGGTTAATGATAATATATTAAAGGGATCAACTCCCTTTTTGATAAGATGCGCAATGCGATACGTAAGCACACGCGTTTTGCCGGAACCCGCACCCGCTACAATCATTACCGCACCTTCCGTTTGCAATACAGCTTCCCGCTGGCTTTCGTTTAATAAATCTAAGTAATCCACGCTGTAAAAATACGACAATAACCGCTGTAGGTTATGGGGAAAATATCAACAGTATTGAATATTATAACTGTTAATTCAATCTGCCTTATATTTGATTTCATGAGAATTCAACATATAAGTCTTCTTTTCGGCTTAATAACCTACAATTCTTTTTGTTATGGACAGCAAAACAAAGGAGATAGCCTAGAGAGTAATACGTTCTTTGAATACAAGTTTGTAGCATCAACTAGTAAAAGCAACCCTTTAAGATCAACATACGAGCTAAGCTTCGACAACCAACCACGCAAGGTAAAAGATAAGTTTAGTCAATCAGGATTTTTCTTGCTTTTAGACACACAACATGTTATTCAAAACAAAGAAGGGATACTTTGTCATCAATTGTTCTTAGTAAACAACAGCGATAGTGTCATGTCATTTCCTTATTTGTCTTTCGAGCCAGAAATCCTCGACAATAAAGGCAAATGGATACCGATTGTAAAAAAAAACATTCCTGAATTTCTAAACTTTTCAAACTCCGATAACTGTTCATATTACCCATATCAAATATACCTATCACCAAAAGAATACTGGACTTTTAATGTTCCGGTATTTAAAGGGGTAACAAAAACGAAACTCCGTTATCGATACTTTTATCATAATGTATATAGTGGTTTTACGAGCAACACTATTGACGCTTATATAAATCAAGACACCCTGAACAACAATGAAATAAACAAGACAAGTATCCAATCGCAATATCATAATGCAAGCGATTTTGAGAAATCAACGCATTCAATCATTTCACTCGATAAAATGAATGTAATTTATAAGGGACTGAACAATCCAATAACAGTAGACCTGATAGACGCAACTACTCAAAATATTTACCTTAAATTATCTTGCGGAAGAGCTATAAAAGACTCTTTAAGAACTCATTCTTACTACATTCTATTGGATTCTGCATATGCAGGCGAACGAGAATTATCGATAGAAATTTTTACAAAAAATGGTAGAGACTCTTCAGAATCGCGTGGCATCCATCATTATAGAATAAGAAATATTCCTAAACCAACGCCCATGCTTGGAAGTATTGTAGAGAGTGGACCTTGTCCTTTAGGAGTCATAAAATCAGCATCTTTTGTATTCGCAAACCTCATGAATTTCCCATATGAAGGGGTAAAATATACTGTAATATATTATTGCGTTAGTTGGCAAAAAACAACAGGTGAAACGCTTGTATTTGAATCTGAAGACAACAAAATAACAAGCGATATTAAAAGAGCTTTTGCCTTTGCAAAATCAGGAGACATATTCAAACTCTACAATATAAAAACTATAGGACCCAATGGTTTAGAAAAAATAACAAACGAACTTGTCATTACAATAAGATAACGGCAAGCATAAAAAAACTCCGATTCACAAACAGTGAACCGGAGTTTTTCACTTGAGAAAAACCAATTATTTTTTCGGTTGATTGCTGATACCATACAAAATACCCAGCGATAATACCTGCGAATACTGAAGGTCTTTATCCTGGTCGTTGTCAAACAACAATACGCCTGTGAGGTTCACATTCACAAACCTGTTTACTTTGGCGGTAAGGCTTGCATCCAAACGACTCACAATACCTTGTCCACCGTTGTAATTTGCATAATCAACCACTTCCATCCAGCGAGCTTTCAGGAAAATATTTTTCATGATTTCTTTGTCAAAGTTGGCAATAAACTGGAACACCACCTGGTTGCGCATGTTTTGTCCTTTTTCCACTCCGTACAATACCAGGCTGTCATTTCCCGGAACACTGTATAAGGATTGATCCGTTACAAATGTTTGGCGCAAGGCACCCAAACCAAATTGGGCCGAAAAGTATTCAACGGGTTTGTACTCAAAACCGAGTGCCTCTGTTAAATAAGCAGGTGCAAACAATCCCGAAATTCTGCGCGACTGCTCTGCGCCAATATCTGCGCCCAATGAGTCCTTGTTAAAATAATATTCGTAACCATCGGCAAACTG
>CALRRW020000161.1:0-4692 GCA_943370695.1 Comamonas sp. lk
GCAAAATTTTTGGCTCTTACATAAACAGAATCAGCACTGCTTTCTTCTTGTTCCACTATCCCTGTATATACAATAAGGTTTGTTAGCGTATCCATTGCCAGCACAATGCGCTCGTATGGTTTCACAGGTACCGCTTCTGGTGTATCTTCTCCATCTGCAGGTGTTTCCATGTTTAAACTATCTGTTGTCATTGTGTTAAAATCAAAACCAGGTGAGGTAGGATCCTGGTTTTGTGCGGTTGCACAAAATCCAGCTAACACAATTGCAAAAACGCCAATATATTTTTTCATTATGAAATGTCTTATGCTCATTTAAATATTTGAAGCTGTCAAAAATAGAAAAAGTGTTGGGTTTTCAAACTGACAAATGTGGATATTTTAGTGATAAGCAACCTTTTTGTATATACCAAAAGACATTAATGGTGATTATTACTATTTAAACCTTTGGGAAAATTGCATATTTGCCAACTCGAAATCATGCAACAACACGTATATGCAATTGCTCAGGCCTGCGAATCGGCAGGAATTCAACAGGCTATTATCTGTCCCGGCTCACGGTCTGCACCTTTGGTTTATGCGTTTACGCAATCCAACATTCAATGCCACAGTATTGTAGACGAAAGAAGCGCAGCCTATATTGCATTGGGAATGGCGCAACAATCTGCTATTCCTGTTGTGCTTATCTGTACCTCAGGAACTGCAGCTCTCAATTTTTTCCCGGCAGTGGCAGAGGCATTTTATCAGCATATCCCTTTACTGGTTATCACTGCCGATAGGCCACCGGAGCTGATGAACCAGCAGGATGGCCAAATGATTATGCAAAAGGAGGTATACGGTAAACACGTTAAAGGCTCATTTGAGCTTCCCTGTTATGAACCCGGGAAAGAAAACTTACCCGAAACGGCAAAGCTGGTGCAGCTGGCGTTGCAGATGAGTATACAAGGAGCTAAAGGTCCTGTGCATATCAATGTTCCACTTATCGAGCCTCTGTATCCAACAGGAGCAATTGCTAAAAAATCGACCGGCAACATTTTACCATTTATACCGGAACAAACCCTGGCAACGAAATCAAGCGAACAAACTTCGTTACTTTGGAAAAAGGCAAAACGAAAGATGATATTGGTGGGTCAGATGCCATGCGATGCGAAGCTCACAGCAGCTTTGTTGGAACTAAAAAACCAACCTGATGTTGTTATCGTATGCGATGTGTTATCCAATCAATATCAATATAACACGGCATCCCATTTTGATTACCTGTTGATGCGTGCAGATGCAAAAACACTGAAAGAGCTTGAGCCCGATTTAATAGTTTCGTTTGGAGGGCCGGTATTGTCCAAAGCACTTAAAAAGTGGCTGCAACAATGCAAACCAGCAGTTCATATTCGCTATAATGTAGGGGAGCAAAAAGTGGATACCTACCAAAATGTAACACATACAGTTGATGGAAATGCAGCAGTAGATTTGTTTGATATAGCTCTTCTGTCGTCAACACAAAAAGAGGATAGCAGGTATAAATTGTTTTGGCAAGAGACCAATAAGATAATAGCACATACGGTTCAGCATTATGCGGCCCAACCCATTTGGAGTGAGTTGCATGTGATGAATACAGTTTTAAACCTGATTCCCGATGCCGCAAATGTGCAAATTGGCAATAGTTCAATTATTCGGTACGTGAGTTATCTGGGGAAAATTAACGCAAGTTGGGTGGTGAATGGAAACAGGGGTACAAGCGGCATTGATGGCTGTACCTCTACAGCAGTAGGAGCATCATTGGTAAACAACAGGCCAACGTTTTTGCTAACGGGTGATATTGCGTTTTTGTATGACAATAATGCTTTGTGGAACAACCTTCCGCCTAACTTGAAAATAGTAGTGTTTAACAACAATGGTGGAGGTATTTTTCAATTGATTGATGGCCCTAACAAACATAAAGGCCAGTTGGCGTATTTTACGACACCGCACAAGCAAAATATTGGCGCCTGGGCAATGGCCAAAAACATTAAACATCATAAAGTGAATACGCAGAAGGAATTTTTAACGGTGGCGAAAACATTTTTTGAGCCGAGCAGTTTTTCATCTATACTGGAGTTAACAGTAGATAGAGATCAAAACAGTGAGCTCTTTAAACGGTTTAAGAAACAACCATTTTAATACCCTAAATCATATTTTATAAACAGAAACTATTCAGATATTCGCAACCTCATTACTAAAAATTAGAAGACTATTTATATGCAATCAAAACATCCTTGGACAACCATTAAAGAGTACGAAGAAATTAAATTTTCGTTTTTAGATGGCATCGCAAAAATCAGTATTAATCGTCCCGAAAAACACAATGCCTTTACACCTCTTACTGTAAAGGAAATGAGTGAGGCAATGGAAATAGCCAGACAGGATGAGAATGTTTACGTTGTTATTTTAACTGGCGAAGGCGGACAAGCATTTTGCAGCGGAGGCGACCAAAGTGTGCGCGGACACGGTGGATACGTGGGCAAGGATGGTGTGCCTCGTTTGAATGTGCTGGATTTTCAGATGCAAATTCGCAGGATACCCAAACCCGTAATTGCAATGGTAGCCGGTTGGGCTATTGGTGGCGGGCATGTATTGCATGTTATATGCGATTTGAGCATTGCGGCAGAGAATGCAAGGTTTGGACAAACAGGACCTATGGTTGGAAGTTTTGATGGAGGTTTTGGAGCAGGATATTTAGCCCGTGTTGTTGGTCAGAAAAAAGCGCGTGAAATTTGGTTCTTATGTGATCAGTACAACGCCCAGGAAGCATTGGATATGGGCCTAGTGAATAAAGTTGTACCACTCGAAGCTTTGGAAGATGTAACCATTGAATGGTGCAGGAAAATAATGGAGAAGAGCCCTATTGCCCTGCGCATGCTTAAATCATCGTTTAATGCAGAATTGGATGGGCAGGCAGGAATACAGGAGCTTGCAGGAAACTCTACCTTGTTATATTACATGAGTGAGGAAGCGAAAGAAGGAAAAAACTCATTCCTTGAAAAAAGGAAACCCGACTTTAAGCAATTTCCTAAGTTTCCATAGAACTTCCTGATTTTGGAATAGTGGCAGGGAAACTTCACGCACCTGCTTTGAGCACCCGAATCTTACCGAACACCTTGTGCTGCTCGGTGTCTTATAAAATTTCGTTCCCCTTGAGGAGGGTATAAACGGCCATGTCTTTAAACGTGTTGTTGAAATAGATGCGGTTGTGGTAATGTGCTTCCTTGATAAAGCCCAATTGCCTCAAGATAAAAATAGCACTTCTGTTTTGTGGTGAAACTTTGGCTTCAATTGTATGGAGCTTAAGTTCGTACAGGCCAAATTGAATAATTGCTTTTACAGCCTCAATGGCAATATGTTTTCCCCAAAACTCAGTGGCCATCTCTCCGCCAATTTCGGCATGCATATTAGCAACATCAATTGAGTTGAATCCGCAGGTTCCGATAATTTCATTGTTATCTCTGAGAATACCGGCCCAGCCTATAGCTTGTTTGTTGTTAAATGCCTGAATGGTTCTTTCGGCCAGTTTAAATGCATCATCTTCCTCTTGCATATTGGGTCTGGCAATAAATTGATTGACACGCCCGCTTGCACGCATGGCAAAAATTTGAGGAGCATCTGTTGGCCTGATTTCTCGCAATGTTAGCCTTGGCGTGCTTAAAACAGGAAATGAATCGAAAACGGTAAGGTTAAGTTCCATTTTAAAAAGTGTTTAAAACAAAAGAGACATTGAAAAATCAATGTCTCTTTTGGGGTATTTATACTGTTGTTGAATTCTCTTTTTCTTCAGTTTTGGCTAGCTCGGCTGCATTGTTTAATTCGGCAGCAAGTTTAGCTTCACCATTTAGTTTGGAAAGTTCTTCTTCCCTGCTGATGTAGGGGCGTTTACCTAAAATCTCTTCAAGATCTTCTTTGAATACGACCTCTGTTTTAAGTAGCTTTTCGGCCAGTTCAATAAGCAAATGTTTGTTTTCTGTAAGGATTGCTTTAGCTCGTATATACTGACTTTCTATTAGTTTGCTCACCTCTTCGTCAATAGTCTGGGCTGTTTGTTCACTGTACGGTTTTGTAAATCCGTATTCGTTTCCTCCTTGTGAATCGTAGTAGCTTATGTTTCCGATTTTATCATTTAGGCCATAAATAGAAACCATTGCATACGCTTTTTTGGTAACCACTTCCAAATCACTTAATGCCCCTGTCGATATTCTGCCAAAGATGATTTGTTCAGCCGCTCTTCCACCAAGTGTTGCACACAATTCGTCCAACAGTTGTTCAGTAGTGGTGATTTGTCGTTCGTTTGGCAAGTACCATGCAGCCCCTAATGATTGGCCACGCGGAACAATGGTTACTTTAATCAATGGATGTGCGTGTTCCAATAACCAGCTGATTGTTGCATGTCCCGATTCATGGTAAGCAATTACCTTTTTCTCATCGGCAGTAATGATTTTATTTTTCTTTTCCAGTCCGCCTACAATTCTATCTACTGCATCCAGGAAATCCTGCATATCAATTTTTTCTTTGTTTTTGCGGGCAGCAATTAAAGCCGCTTCGTTACACACATTTGCAATATCGGCACCGGCAAATCCAACTGTTTGAACAGCTAATTTATTCGGACTGATATCATCGTTTAGTTTTAAAGGTTTTAAATGCACTTTGAATATTTCCTCACGTCCGTTTAAAT
>CALRRW020000162.1:0-4683 GCA_943370695.1 Comamonas sp. lk
TATTTCCAACGGTTAACCTATTTGGACAATGTGAACGTGAACAAATGGGGAATCAATATCGGATTTGAGTTCCAGTTCTAATGGGGAAATGAGTGAATGAGTAAATGTGTGAATAATAAACGATGAGTGACTTGAATAACAACAATCCCTCCAACTGGAAATGGGGTATCATTTATTACAATCAAAACGACAAACGTATTTTTGTTCCCAAACGAAATCCCCAAACCGGCTGGACAATCAATGCAGGCAATCCCTATAGTATTATTCTTACAATTGTTTTTATCGTGGGTATGTTTTTGATGATTCGTTTCTTAAATTAGCAGCATGAACATTTTTCGAATTATTTTCTTCGCTTTTCTTTTGATGAAGTGTGCCACTAGTTTCGGGCAACATGATAAACCCTACCGAAGCGCATACCGTTTGGTGGTATACGTAGACAGTACGCGCTACTACGCGCAAGAACTTGATTCAACACCCTACTTTGGCAACAACAATCTTTTACAACTATACACAGGTGAACTGTTGTTTGTAGAAGTTGAGTTGAATAAGAAAAAAATTGTCTCAATGAAGGTGGTAGACGAGATTGTAAACCCTGGTAAAACATTGATTATTGAGGCTGAACAAAAAGCCAATATCAACAAAAGTGAATCGGTAAACCTGCGCATCAGCAACCCGTTTAAATATACCCTCTCCTACAAAACCGAAGTGTTTTATGCCGGTGAGCAAGACTGGTTTGAACTACCCATCAAAAAAATAAAAGGGGGCAAAACGGTTATTGAAAACTGGAAAGAAAACATCGTTGTGAGTTTTATGTTATCGGACTGGTTATTCGAATAATCATAAACAAAAACCCGGACATCTTTGCGAAGCCGGGTTTTGTTGTTTGCGAAACAATTAACAACAAAATTAAGTGCTGTCAATACTTTTGATTTTTATTTGGCCGCAAGCAATTCGCTCCGGTTTTGCAATACAACCATTTCTATTTGCATGAAATACAACAACGTTGTTGCAATCGATTCATCGTTTGTTACATCAAACACCGACTGAACAGGTATTTGTTGCCTGCCATTTTCAAACATGTGGTTATACTTGTTAACCAGGAAACGAAGTTGTTCGAGTTTGGGCGACAACGATTCCTGACCCGTAAAATAATGCCTTACACTCCCATCCATTAACAAATTTGCCTTGCAGCCATTGTCGGCCATTAACGAATTGCAGCCTGTTTCGGCCAATATAATACTGGCTTTTAACTCTTCACATAAACCGGTGATTTGTTTCGTCAACGAATCTGAATGAACAGAATCCTGTGCACTTAATCGGTTAGCCAATTGCAGCTCGTGTTGCAAGATGAGTTCGCTGCGCACCAATTGGCTGGTAATGGATTGCTGGTAAAATTGTGTGGCTTTTGGCGAACGTGCCATTGCTAAAAATAATCCGCAGCCGGCTATAATTAACACAGACGAAACAACTGTATTCACTTTGTTGTCGGGATTGCGAATGCCTGTGATAAAATAGATTGGCAAAAACAACAATGCCATAATACCAACCGCTGCTAATCCAAGTGCATTTGCTAATGGCCAATGCATTATCCGAAACAAAATAGCCAAACAAATGGCAATAGATGCCAGCGAACTTAATCCAATCAACACTTTGTCCCTGGTTTGTTTTTCTTCCTTTATCTTCAGGGTAAAAAACAATGGTAAAAAAATTAAACTCAATGAGAGAATTCCCGAAAGCAGCAAAAATGAAGCACCCGGCCAGTAATTAAACTTAAACAGTATTCCGAAACTGAGCAGAACGGCCGATACAATGCCACTGCCTATCATTAACTTTTTCATGGTATAGTAGTTTTTAAACGTGAGCAGAGATTGTGTTTCTTCTTCCAACTCCTGCAATCGCTCTTTGTAAAATTTGCGAATGGTGGAGTGGTAGAATTGCTCGAAGTCTCCGTTTTCTTCGAGCTCTTGCTCTATGATACAGCATACATGATCCAGGAGGTTATACTGCAGGTCCTCCAACTCAACGCCATTACGTCTAATATCGTTAAGTATAAAATCAATCTGATGTTCACTTAGCAAATACATTTATGCCTGTATAGGTTTGATGTCCAATAAAAATCTGAGGGTTTCCATAAATTCGGCCAGTTCCGAAATACGCTCTTGGGTATGGTTTTTCCCCGCTGTGCTCAACGTATAATACTTGCGCACGCGTTTCCCTATGTATTCTGTTTCGGTGGTTAAAATCCCCTCCGCTTCCAATGCATGCAACGATGGATACAATGCTCCTTCCGTTAATTGTATTTTGCCTTTGGTTAATTCCTTTACCGTTTGCGTAATCTCATATCCATACATTCGCTTATTGTCTTTCAACAATTTTAGAATAATGGTTTTAAGTGTGCCCTTTATTAATTCCGATGAATAGATCATATTCCGTTTGTTTAAATACCTAACGCAATAATACATAGTTTTCTTATGTATTGTAGTCAGATGTATCAAAATTATAGTTAACTACTGATAAACAGTTAGTTATTTTTCAGGAAAGAATGTAACTAGGAATGATTTTTCACCTACAGCTGCACAAAACAGCACACCGGGCATTTAACAACTCAATAAAAAAATTGGCGTTTGGGTTTGCAGGAAAAGTTGGAGTTGGTGCTTAGCCTTCGGTAGCAAACAATGGTTTGATTTCCATCAAATCCGAAGCATAAGGCTTGAGCATTGGCAATAAATCGGTGATATCGGCATCGGGGTTCAGCCATTCTTTGGCGTATTGTTCTTCAAGTATAACAGGCATACGCTGGTAGCCCACTTCATCCTGCATGAGGCTGTTTGGCCAGCACGTAATCACACAACATCCCAGGTTTCCGGTAACAAAGTCCGTATCCACAATAGCTGCCAAAAAAAACTGATCAACACCTTTGAGCGAAACATCATAAGGTTTTTTCAACCGTTTACCGGCAGGTCCTTCTACAAATGACGTAATTGGAATCAAGGCGCGTTGGGCATAAAAACCTTCCATGGCAAAACCGTTTTGGTGGATGCCCAGTTCTCCGCTATAGTTTTGTGCATTCTCTTTGTTGAACGTACCCTCTGCCCTTGCGTTCAACATCAGGCGTTCACCGGCATTGGTGCGTTTGTTAAAACCATAGGGCATCTCAACAATATCAGCGCCTTCGGCCAAAATTACGGATGTTTTTTTACCCAAACTCACCGGCCTTTTAGGTTCAGCGTTTTCGGTAACTTTTGGTGTAATAAAAGAAAGGGTGTTCTCAGGTTTGAGATGTTGGTAAAAGCGTTCGCACATGTGGCGAAGGTAATCAAAATATACTGCGAATTGCGGAGTACGCAAAAATGCGGGATAAAATACAATTTGACGATATGCTTCGTGTCTTTCTTCTTTTGAATAAAATTCGTTCCCGATAGCTATCGGGACTTCGTGTACAACTCACTGGCGACAGTGCTTAAGAAACTGTCTTCTGCTAATCGATAATCAATCTTGCCGATACAATAGACTCACCCTGCCGAACAATAACATAATAAGCTCCGCGCGGCAAGAACGAAAAGTCTGCTTTACTGCCTGTGAGCGATTGTTTCACAACGGTTTCGCCCCACATATTCACAACCTCTACCCATACGGCACCTTCAAAGGGATGAAAAATATCAACGGCACCGCGGGTTGGATTCGGTTGAATAACCAAACTTTTTCCCGCACTGTTTTCTGGATAGGTTGTTGCAATTGCTGAATATGAAACCATACCATTGTAGTCGGTCTGGCTTATGCGGAAGTAAAGAATCAATCCTTTTTCAGTTTCACTCAACACTTGCTGGTATTGGTAGCTGAGCGACTTGATACTGTTGCTTCCTTTGGATGGAATGGGTTTGGAAACAGTCCAGGTTTGCAGATCACTTGAGTACTCAACCTTAAAATGTTTGTTGTTATGTTCAGAAGCAGTTGTCCATTTTACATCTACAATAGCTGAGTTTCTATCCGCCTTAACCGATGTCCAGGTAACGGGAAGTGTAGTTGCGGGTGATGCCTGTACACCGGCACCATAAACCGTTTGGATTCCGGAACCATTGTTTTCATATACCGTAAAAATATAGGTTGTACTGGCCAATAAGCCTGTAACCGTTACACTATTTCCGGTACCGTTATAAACTACATAATTATTAGCCCCCGTAGTATTACCTAAACCAAAGATGGCATTAGCTGTGTAAGCCGTAGTTTGAACAGGAGCCTGAGCAGCAGCAGCAGAAGGTCTGCAAACCACCATACGCGATGTACCATTCCCCGACACCCAGTTAAGTGTAATGGCATTATTGCTGATATTTGAATGGGTAACCGAAGATGCATTTACAGTTGGTTCTGCAATATTAAAAAATCGTGTATTGGGGCGTGAAGTTGTGGAACTGGATGTTGCGGAAGCACAAACGGTTGTACTATTATCGGCTTTGAAATACCTGCTCAACCCGGTTGCCACAGTTGAAATAAACACCTGTGTATTTCCTCCCGAATAACCCGAATTTCCATTATTAAAGCATGTTTCGGTACTGATATTGGAAACACCATCCCAGTATACCGGAGTTGTGAATGTAAACGTATTCCACCCCGCAACAGCATTGTATGCACTGTTGAAGTAAACGGATGTTAAGCCTGTGAGGAAAGCCGTAGGAATAGTTGCTA
>CALRRW020000163.1:0-4670 GCA_943370695.1 Comamonas sp. lk
TGATTTCCGAAAAGGATAAGGGAATTTATGATGCCATGAACAAAGGTATTAAGGCGGCCAAAGGAGAATGGGTGTATTTTCTCAATGCCGGTGATTTGTTTTACAACAATGAAGTGCTGGCATCCGTTTTTAACAAAGAGTTAACTCAGTTTGATTTGATATATGGTAAGGTTCAAACCATTAATGAGCCAACTGGAATAAATTATATCAACGGACAATCCGTTACACTGAAAGATTTTTATTATAAATATCCTATTTGCCATCAGGCAGCGTTTTTCAGAAGAGCCGTTTTTAACCAGCTTGGTTTGTACAATGATACTTACAAACTCGTTGCCGATTCGGAGTGGTTTGTTCGGTTTTTTATGAGTGGTCAACACAAGTCATTGTTCATTGATAAAATTGTTGCTTATTACGATATACAGGGAGCGAGTTACCACAAGCGGATGCTTAGCCAACAAGAGTTGCTAAGGTACAGCAATCAATACTTTCCTTTTTTAGTTGCGATAACCAACAGGTTGATGTATCCGCTGATTTATGCAAAGGTTTGGGTAATACGCACCTTTCAGCATACTTCTTGGTTCAAAAAATACCGAATCTACAAGTTCAAAAACCGAAAGCCTGAAGTAAAATAGTGTGAACAAATTGTATATTTCTAAAGTTATCTGCCCCTTATTTTGCAGCCCTAAAACTAACATGTTACATGATACTTTCTGATAAACGCATCATCGAAGAAATTGAAAAAGGAAATATTCTGATTGAACCCTTTAAAAGGGAATGTTTGGGAACAAATTCCTATGATGTTCATTTGGGAAGATATTTGGCTACCTACAAAGACAGGGTATTGGATGCACGCGAACACAACAAGATTGATACATTTGAAATCCCTGTTGAAGGAATCGTGATTCAGCCGAATACCCTTTACCTTGGTGTTACTGCGGAATATACCGAAACGCATGCACATGTTCCCTTTTTGGAGGGTAAAAGCAGCACGGGCCGTTTGGGTATTGATATTCATGCCACTGCAGGGAAGGGCGATGTTGGTTTTTGCAATACATGGACCTTGGAAATATCGTGCGCCCAACCTGTTCGCATCTATGCCGGAATGCCTATTGGCCAGTTAATTTATTTTATGGTGGAAGGTGAAATTGAAACCATGTACAATACCAAGAAAAACGCGAAGTACAATAAACGTGGTGTGAAACCCGTGGAAAGTATGATGTGGAAGAATAAGTTCTAGTCTGGTATCATTATCAATAAAAAAAATAGCCTTCAATTGAAGGCTATTTTTTTTATTGAGGTTTAGGCTTTTACCACCCAACCAAAAGGATCTTCCTGTTGAGAGGTGCGGATGCCTTCCAGTTCTTTATACAACATATTAGATACAAATCTACCGTCAGCAGGAGGGAGTTCATAACGAACCCCGTTAAAACTAATGCTGGCTATTTTGGCAATGAGTGCGGCCGTTCCTGTTCCGAATGCATCATTTAATATACCTTGTTCGTGCGCCTCAATAATTTCAGCTATGGATATTTTGCGCTCTTCTACTACAATGCCTTTGTGTTTTAAGAGTTGAATGCATGAGTCGCGGGTTACTCCTTCCAGTATGGTACCATCCAGTTTGGGTGTAACTACTTTATCACCAATGGCAAAAAAGAGGTTCGTTGTTCCACTCTCTTCCACATACTTATGCTCAATACCATCTGTCCAAATAATTTGGTCAAAGCCTTTTTGCTGAGCTTCCTGTGTAGGTAACATGCTCAATCCATAATTACCGGAAACTTTGGTTGCACCCACTCCTCCATTAAATGCGCGCACATATTTTTGTTCTACTAAAACATTAATGGGTTTGGGGTAGTAACTGTTTACCGGGCAACAAAAAATAATAAAGCTGAATGATTTGGATGGGCGTACACCTACAAAATCATCTGTGGCAAACATAAAAGGCCTGATGTACAAGGCGCTCCCTTCTTTGGTTGGAATCCAATCCTGGTCAATCTGGATTAACTGCTTTAAACCGGCCATAAATATATCCTCGGGAATAGCGGGCATTGCCATGCGTGCTGCCGATTTGTTCAAGCGTTTTAAATTATCCTGAGGGCGAAACAATTGTGGCCTACCGGATTGGTCTTTAAAGGCCTTCATTCCTTCAAAAATAGACTGTCCGTAATGCAAAGCCGAAAGAGAGGGTGATAAAGAGATTTCACCGTAAGGTAAAATCTGTGGGTTCTGCCACTCCTCATTTTTAAAATCTACACGAAACATGTGGTCGGAAAAAATAGTTCCGAACTGAATATTGTCGAAGTCACATAAATGAATTCGACTCTGTGTTGTTTTGTTAATTTTTATAGATATTGCCATCGCATTTTGTGTCATAAAAATATGTTTAATCAGGAAGATGATATTGTAGCCTTGTTCGATGAGTTTTATTTCATTGAAGAGACTGTTATAAAACCAGTCAAAGAAAATGAAAAAGCTGTAAAAATCAACTTTGAAGGGGGGAATAAAGCGGGGCTGGTATTTGTATTTGAGTCGAAATTAGCTGATGCTGATATGGACATGATTCAAAAGCTGGTATGTAATGCTATGAAAATGAGTATGGACGATGTTGCATTGGTGTATTTGGACCAACATAAGGGGCTATCGTTAGAGGAACTGATTGATGTCATGAATCCGGTTCGGATGATTAATTGGGGGATTACATCATGGCTATCTTCAGGCGCAGCTTACCAATTGCATAAATACCAAAAGACATCCTATTTAAATGTAGATGCGGTAAGTGCTTTTCACCAAAACATTCCATTAAAAACCAATTTGTGGAACAATATTCAAATTTTGACAGCTGCTCAATGATCAAACAAGTACTTGTATTTGCTACTCATAATCTGAATAAAGCTGCCGAAATTCAACAGTTACTCGGAGCCTCTTTTGAACTTAAAACCTTAAATGATATTGGCTGTTTGGAAGAAATTCCTGAAACGGGTTTGACATTGCAGGAGAATGCAAGTATTAAAAGCCGCTATGTTTTTGAAAAGTATGGTTTGGATTGTTTTGCTGATGATACGGGTTTGGAAGTAGCTGCATTGGACAATAAACCGGGAGTATTTAGTGCGCGGTATGCTGGGCTTCATAAAAGCGACCAGGATAATATGGATTTATTATTGTTGAATTTGCAACAGCAAGTAAACAGGTCTGCACATTTCAGAACGGTTATTTCTCTAATTCAAGGGGGGGCGGAGTGTTTTTTTGAGGGAAAACTATCAGGTACTATTTGCACCGAAAAATCAGGAACGAAAGGATTTGGATACGACCCGATTTTTAAACCAGTTGGATTTGATATAACGTTGGCACAAATGGAACTTGAAAAAAAAAAACAAGATTAGCCACAGGGCCATAGCGATGAATAACCTTATAAACTATCTGAGAACTAGAGGTCAGCTTTAGTTTCTTCTTTCTGGATACCACTGATACGGTCTTTTATTTCTCTTGAAATAATGGGTCCTGATTCAGCTTCTATATCAGCAATGCGGTGCGAGTTAATATACACAGGTATTTGAGATAAGGTAGCCGCTAATCCAACAACAATTAATAACATCGAAAGGATATTACTATCTTTCATTAAGAAGGCAATCAGCACAAATACAATATTTACGATATACATTAGCAGTGATACTTCTTTGTGTCCCAAACCGGTGTTGAGCAATAAATGGTGAAGGTGATTTCTGTCGGCACTAAAGGGCGATCTTTTTTTCCAAACCCTGATAGTGAAAACCCTGATGGTATCGTACAAGGGGATGATAAGCATTGCGATAGCAATAACGGGAGCCGTGGTGATTTTATAATAGTTTTGAACTCCGGGGCTGTTAAACTCAATGAATTTTATCGCCATTACAGCAATAATAAAGCCCATGGAAAGTGAACCTGCATCGCCCATGAAGATTTTTGCAGGGTTAAAATTGTAAACTAAAAAGCCTAATAAAGAACCTGCAAGTCCAAAAGCTACAATTGCCCATGAAACTTGGTCAATAAAATTGAACCAAAGTCCAAATGTAAGTGAAATAATGAAGCCTAATCCTCCTGCTAATCCATCCACTCCATCAATAAGGTTAAATGAATTGGTAATAACCACAATGGTAAACAGGGTAAGCATATAACTGATCCAAATTGGAATTTCATAAATGCCAAACAGACCATAAAAACTTGTGATGCGAATATCCTGAGCAACAACAACCAAACCGGTTGCAAATATTTGTGTTGCTAATTTTTTGATGGGCGACAATGCAACCACATCATCTTTTAGTCCTGAAAAGAACAGGATAATCAATCCGGCCTGAAAGAACTGCAACTGACTGCCATCTGAATTTAATTGTCCAAAAATACTAACTGCAATTGAGAAGCCGGCAAAAATAGCGAGTCCGCCTAATCGTGGAATTTTGTTTGTATGAAGTTTGCGGTGATTAGGTTTGTCGTAAAGGCCTTTTTGTATCGCAACTGTTATGATTGATGGGATTCCGAAGATTACAACCAATAATGAAGTGAGGAAAACAAGGATAATATTTTGCATAGGCTCAATCTATAACTTTATATGCTGCATTTTTATTGTACGATAATAGTGTTTTTTTTTGACATTAAAATTAGATTAAAGGTTATAGGCAGTAATTTTTAAGTGATAC
>CALRRW020000164.1:0-4663 GCA_943370695.1 Comamonas sp. lk
GAAGGAAATGATATTACAGTGGTGAGTTATGGAAGTACATTGCGTATTGCCGAAGAAGCCATTAAACAACTGCAAGGTTTTGGTATTCACTGCGAGTTAATTGATGTGCAAAGTTTATTGCCGTTTGATATCAACCACAGCATTGTGGAGTCGGTTAAAAAAACCAACAAGGTAATTTTTATTGATGAAGATGTACCGGGTGGAGCAACCGCTTATATGATGCAACAGGTTTTAGAAGTACAGGAAGCATACAAATATTTGGATGCAAAACCATTAACAATTGCTGCCAAACCACACCGCCCGCCTTATGGCACCGATGGTGATTATTTTAGCAAACCAAGTACTGAAGATGTTTTTGAAGCGATTATGGATATGATGCACGAGTATAATCCTGAGCAGTTTCCTAAATTTTTGTAACAATAATTTTACTGATTATATACAAAAGGCGTCCACATTTATTGTAGGACGCCTTTTGTATGTTAGCCATTCACATTGTGCTTAATTTTTGGTACCGTTTTGAGGTACTCGTATATAGCGATTGCTTCTGCATCTGTAAGCTGATTATGCGGAAACATCGGGTATCGCAGGATTGTTCCGTCACGTTTTTTGTTGTATTTAACGGCTTGCACAAATTCTTCAGCAGTATATGCAGCAATTCCCGTTTCGTCAAAAGTGAGGTTGGCAGTAGTGATAATTTCTCCTTTTAACCCGGGCATTTTGTTCCCACCGCCATAAAAACCACCACTGTTTTCAGGTACCATTTCATCCATTGATTTAAAATCGGCTGAGTGGCATGGGTAACAATTATAAATAGCATTGGCCAAATATTTTCCATGTTCTACCACATTGTTTGTATCCGGTTGCGGAATAATTGTTTCAGGGTAAGGCAGTGGTTTAAAAGCAAAATGCGATAAAAGTTTGGTTAAAAAAGATGGTTTTGATTCCGGTGGTTCTTCATCAGTTGGAATTATTTTATCAGAACGTAACCAGGCAATCACGCTGTACATGTCTTCATCGGATGCCAAATGAAATTTGGCCATGTAAGGTGGAATGTATTGACCATCTCGTTTGATGCCGGTGCGCAACAGGAACAAAATCTCCCCATCAGTCCAGCTACCAATTCCTTTTTCCATATCTCCGGTAATGTTTGGGGAGTTGATGGTGCCAAATTCGGCAGGTAACTCTTTAAGCCATCTTCCGGTTAGTTTTCCGCTTTCACCTGCGTGGCAGGCAATACATTCCATGCTGGCAATTTTTTGTCCCTGTGCAATTCGTTCCGGAGTGAGCTCAACTTTCAGGTCAATTTTTTGTACCTCGTATTTCGGGATGCCATCAATTTGAACATACAATGCAAAGAGAAGAATGAACACAAGAATGACTCCCAGAGTCAGCCCTGTATATTTAAGTAGTTTTTTCATAGCGTAGTTTAGTTACACTAAAGTAATGGATAAATCGATTTTACAAAACAGATTTATAAGGTGTTGCGGATACCAAAGGCTATTCGTGCACAATACTTTTTGCTGTTGGTTTAGGGTTAACTGTTACGCTAACAGATTTAGCCGAAGTGGTGCATCCTCCGCTTACCAAATATACACTGTATGTTCCGGCATGGCTGCTTGATGTATTGGCAATACTTGGGTTTTGTGAGGTTGAACTGAAGCTAGCCGGACCGCTCCAGTAATAGGAGCCTCCGCTGGTACCTGTTGCTGTTAAATTAAGTATTTGCGATGCGCATACAGATACGGTTGATGAAGCATTGATGGAACAACAAGTTGGTGTTGCCGCGGTCATTAATTTTGTGCAAGTGGAAACTGCAGAATAGGCCGCTGTAATGGTGCAGGAATCTCCATGTCCCGCAATATTGGGCAACGTATAATTGATAGAGGAAGAGAATGGAGCGGTGTAACTCACACTACCACCGCAACTTGAACTGATGGTGAGAGTTCCGGTGGATGGAGGTGTGAATGTATTGATGGTTCCTGTTACCGAGTAAGTTCCTAAATTGGCACCCACTCCGCAGGCCGAAGCGGCTGCAGTGAGACCTGTAATATTACACAGGATATCACAATTACTGCTTCCCGTTCCACTGGTTTGTGCAAATGAAATATTGGTTGCGTTGTTAGAGTAATTGGTAATTAATAAAATATAATATTGCCCCGTTACACCACTTGGAATAGTTGCGGTTTCGGTAGCAGCATTTGAGTAGCTGCAGCTAACAATTTTGGAAGCATTTAAAGATGTTCCGCATGAAGCAAACCGATCCGTAAAAGGTCCCCAGATAATATAGTCAATATCTTTTGCCGGGCTGCTTATCATGGTAAATGTTATGCTTCCGCTATTTTGCATTTGCAGGAAAAACCAGGCAGGATTTGGCCTCGTGGTTAAGCAACCATAATTTGGCCCTGTAGCAGCTGTACCGGCATTTACCCCTGCCGGGAAAGAATAACTTGTGCTGGAGCAAACCCCTACCGCATTATCGCAAGTGCCCGATGTGGGAGTTTGGGCGTACGCATGAAAGGTGATACAACCCAAAAGCAAAAGAAGAATATCCTTTTTACAATTCATCGTATTAAAGTAAATGTTCCATTGTATGCATATTTTTTTCCCGAATAACCCGTAACATCACATTGGTAGATATACGTATCCGATTGAACAGCCTCTCCATTTACAGTTCCGTCCCATCCCATATCCTGTTGGTTGGAGGAGAAAATAATTTGCCCCCACCTGTTCAGTATGTTCAATTGGTAAAGCTTTATACCTGTACCTCCCGGTAAAAACTGGTCATTTAATCCGTCCCTGTTGGGTGTAAAAGCAGTTGGGAAAAAGAGCTGTTCGTCCCGCACTTCAATTTGCTTATACGCAGAATCCTTACACCCCAAATAGTTTACCGAAACCAGTTTCACCATAGCTGTTCCTGTATCATTAAACGTTACATCAATCCCATGACTATTGCGTCCTGTAAAAACAGACTTGTCCAAATACCAGCTCAACTTATCATCCACAGCTCCTCCATATGATAAATGAATCCATTGGTTTTTGAACACAACATCTGCATCACTCGTAATGGCTACATCCGGTTTTTTTACCGACTTGATAAACAGTGAAAAGGTGTCGGACCTAAAACTGCAAACAGTATCCGATATAATCACATTCATTAAGGTATCATACAATATTTTAAAGCTAATGGTGCTGTCTGTTTGTCCGTTGCTCCATTTGTACCACAAACCTCCTGATGCTTGCAGCGTAACTGTATCATACAAACATGCTTTATCCGGAAAACGGGTTTTAAACAAGGGGCCTTTCACCATCACGTATCCATTTTGTGCTTCCCCAATACAGCCAAATAAATTCCGCTCAGTTACAGCAACCTTGAATGTTCCAGGTTCGTTTCCCCAATTTACCACAATCCTGTTTGTGCCGTTGCCCGAAACAATTGTACCACCGGTAAGCAACCAGTTGTATGATGAGCCCTCATGCCGGTCCACCATATACATTGAGTTACTCTTGCCGGAACAAACGGTATCAATTATTTGAGCGTGCAAATGATTCAGTAAAAAGAAGGAACAGGTTAACCATATTAAACCTATCCGCTGCAAAGGATTAATAATGTCTTATGGCAGAGGTATTGGGTTTTGGAAACACAGTGATTACAGCGTTTCCGGTATTTGACCCAACGCAACCCAAACGGCTCGTAAGTGTTGTTACACTGTAATTTTTGAGCCCTGAGCTGGTGTATACCTGCGAATTAAATATATAGGGATTGCTGCTGGTTGTGATGTTACGCGTGGTGCCATCTTCCGTGTAGGCCACGGTCCAAGGCGATATTCCCGTAAAAGCTAAAGAAAGCTGATAGGTAGTAGATGCCGAGTTAATGCAAATGGAGTCTGTTCCCGATAATACCACTGTTGGTAAGGGCAACCTAACCACGGCCAGTTTTATCGTGTCTCCCGGACATCCGATAGCGTTGTGTTCCACAACTTTTAGGGTATCGGTGCCGGCAATCGTAGACCAATTAATGGTGATAGAGTCTGAGTTTCCTCCGCTTGCCTGAGTGCCTCCATTAACAAACCACTGGTATGTGCTTCCCGCGGTTTTGGGTACCTGGTAAATTTTTCCTGTTGCCCCAGCGCATACTGAGTCAGGGTCTGTGGTACTTTGTGCCTGGGCACTGCAAAACCAAACTGAAGAGAAGCATAGCAATGCAATTGTTTGAATGTTTTTCATAAGGGTATATGTTTTAAAAGATGATTTGCAGGCGAAATTACCTTGTTTTGAAACCATCAGCTAAAATAGCCACTCGTTTATAAAAAACACCCACTAATATAAATTAAAAAATGCAATTAGTTGATTGTCAATAACAAATAGTGAAAACAAATAAGCTAAAAATGTTATTTGCTCGTGTAAATAACCTCAAGCAATGTTTGGCCCACTTCTTTAAGGGTTTGCCTGTCAATAACACTCATGTTATCGGCATGTGTATGGTGGTGAGTCGGAAAATTTCCATTGGCATCAAAGTCGATAATATCAATTGTTGGGATGCCTGCACGGTTTACATACACATGGTCATCTTCTATACCTCCCAGCTGTATATAACCAAAGTGTTTGCCATAGTTTAAATTGTGTGCTGTTCCCCATACTTTATCAAGTACAGGTTTTGCGTATT
>CALRRW020000165.1:0-4659 GCA_943370695.1 Comamonas sp. lk
GATGAAACCTAATCCCAACAATAACCCAATTACTGATATGGTATGGATGTAATTAGTCAACACCGATAATTGTTAAACTGCTGGATGTACCAATACGAAATGCTCCTGCCTCTATTAGCGCCAAAGCCTCATCATGGGTTTTGATTCCACCTGAAGCTTTGATTTTAATTTTTGCGGGAAGAATGCTGCGCATCAACTTTACTTTTTCAGGAGTGGCACCTTCGTGCGCATAGCCGGTTGAGGTTTTTACAAAATCAACTTCGCAATCAATGCAAATGCGGCACGCCCTGTCTATTTCTTCATCGTTGAGGTAAGCCGTTTCGATGATTACTTTGATTTGTTTATTTTGTAAGTGGCAGGCCGTTGTTACAGCCTGAATATCGTTTTGTACAGTTGCATAATCCTGTGATTTGAATGCAGCAATATTCATCACCATATCCACTTCATCCACGCCTGATATAATTGCCTTTTTTGCTTCTTCCACTTTGGAAGCCACTGTTGCATAACCCAAAGGGAAACCTACTACAGTAGTTAGTTTAACATTCGAGTTCAATAAAGCCTTTTTTGCTGTTTGGGTGTGATAAGGAGGCACACAAATTCCATACAGATTATGTTCTATCGCTTCTTCACACAATTTGATAATATCTTCTTTTGTGCTGTTAGGTTTGAGGTTGGTATGTTCTATATGTCCAGCCAGTTCAATCATTTCTTCAATATTCATCTCCATCTCAGTAGTCATTTATCGTGTATCAATCAGTTGTATCTTTTAGTCTTCTTTACCGTGGCAGGCTTTGTATTTTTTGCCACTACCACATGGGCACAAATCGTTGCGGCCTACTTTCGGTGCATTGATAATTTGTTCCTGTTTGCGTTCATTTTGTCCTGCAGCTGCTGCGGCCAGGGCCATTGCGCGTTGCACATTTGCCGGGTCGTCCGTTCTGCTGGTTTGCAATTTGGGTTGCGCCTGGGGTTTAGGAGCTTTTACTTCCTGCAAAGGTGCAGCGTTTTGTTGCGGAATGTATCCTTTAAACAACATCGGCAATACATCACGGTTCATACGGCTGATCATTGCTTTAAACAGGTTAAACGATTCCAGTTTGTAAATAAGCAACGGGTCTTTTTGTTCCAGGGCCGCATTTTGTGACGATTGTTTTAATTCATCCATTTCACGTAAATGTTCTTTCCACTCATCGTCAATAATGAATAACGTTGCCATCTTCTCAAATGTTGCAGCAACTTCTACAGCTTTGTTTTCGTAAGCTTTTTTAAGCGGTACCCCAATTTGCATTCCTTTTACCCCATCGGTAAACGGTACACCTACGGTTTCTATTTGCGAACCGCGGGTTTCATACAAATCTTTGATTACCGGCCAGGCTTGTTCTGCCAAATGAGCGCGTTTTTGCTGGTAATGGTTTAACAATTCGCTAAACAAGGTATCGGCAACCTGTTCTGTTTTGTTACCCAAAAAGTCTTTTTCGTTTAAGGATGTTTCGAAAGCAAACAAACGAATAAGCTCGAGTTTAAATTCAGCAAAGTTTTTATCGCCCTGGTATATTTCAACCAATTCGAAGCTAAGATCCGCAAGCATATTGTTGATATCCAGTTCCAGTTTATCGCCATACAAAGCGTTTCTACGTTTGCTGTATATAACTTCACGCTGTGCGTTCATCACATCATCGTATTCGAGCAAACGTTTACGTGT
Source organism: Comamonas sp. lk (assembly GCA_943370695.1). Taxonomy (GTDB): domain Bacteria; phylum Bacteroidota; class Bacteroidia; order UKL13-3; family UKL13-3; genus UKL13-3. Next base: position 1,703 of record CALRRW020000165.1, read on the forward strand.
ACCAAAGTTGTTTTGTTCCACTTTGCGTTGTGCGCGTTCAATATTTTTGGTAATAAGGGAGTGTTCAATATTTTCACCCTCTTTCATGCCCAGTTTGTCCATAATATTGGCAATCCGTTCACTGCCAAACAAACGCATCAAATCATCTTCGAGCGAAACAAAAAAGCGTGAAGAACCCGGATCACCCTGACGACCTGCACGACCGCGCAACTGCCTGTCTACACGTCTCGATTCATGGCGTTCGGTACCGATAATGGCTAATCCTCCGGCATCTTTTACGCCTTCACCCAGTTTAATATCCGTACCACGACCGGCCATATTCGTAGCAATCGTTACCGTTCCTGCTTGTCCTGCTTCTGCTACAATATCTGCCTCCTTTTGATTTTGTTTCGCATTTAATACATTGTGTTTGATTTTGCGAAGTGTTAACATCCTGCTCAGCAATTCGGATACTTCCACCGAAGTTGTACCCACCAAAACAGGTCTTTTAGCCTCTGTTAGTTTAACTACTTCATCAATAACGGCATTGTATTTTTCACGTTTGGTTTTATAGATAACATCGTTTTCATCTTTACGTGAAATGGCGCGGTTGGTTGGGATAACCACCACGTCCAGTTTGTATATTTCCCAAAACTCACCGGCTTCTGTTTCGGCTGTTCCTGTCATTCCACATAATTTATGGTACATGCGGAAGAAGTTTTGTAAGGTAACCGTTGCATAAGTTTGTGTGGCAGCTTCTACTTTAACGTTTTCTTTTGCTTCAATAGCCTGGTGTAATCCATCGCTGTATCTTCTTCCATCCAATACACGACCTGTTTGCTCATCTACAATTTTTACTTTTCCCTCTTGTAAGATGTACTCCACATCGCGTTCAAACATGCAATAAGCTTTCAGCAACTGGTTCACGGTATGAATACGTTCCGACTTAATTGAAAAGTCGAGCATCAACTGTTCCTTCAATTGCAGTTTGTCTTCGTTGGTTGACGATTGTTTTTCAATTTCGGCAATTTCACTTCCTACATCCGGGATGATAAAGAAATGCGGATCTTCTCCTGCTGCCGTAATTAATTCAACGCCTCTTTCTGTTAAATCAACAGAGTTTATTTTTTCATCTACTACAAAAAACAAATCAGCATCTACCTTGTGCATCTCTTTTTGCTGATCCTGCAAATAGTAGTTTTCTGTTTTTTGCAAAATCTGGCGCATGCCACTTTCACTTAAAAACTTAATGAGTGCTTTGTTTTTAGGCAAACCACGGTATGCCTGCAATAATTTGAATCCGCCATCTTTTTCGTTGCCTGCATCAATCAGTTTTTTAGCTTCCGATAAGGCAACATTGATAAAGGCACGTTGAGCCGCTACAATTTTTTCGATACGCGGTTTTAAAATATGGAATTGCTGATCATCCCCTTTTGGAATGGGTCCTGAAATAATCAAAGGCGTACGGGCATCGTCAATCAATACACTATCCACCTCATCCACCATGGCAAAATGGTGCTTGCGTTGCACCAGTTCGCTTACATCACGGCTCATATTATCACGCAAATAATCGAAACCAAATTCATTGTTTGTTCCGTAGGTGATATCGGCTAAATAGGCCAAACGTCTTTCCGGAGAATTGGGTTGGTGGTAATCCAAACAATCTACACGTAAGCCGTGGAATTCAAATAAGGGTCCGTTCCATTCACAGTCACGTCTAGCCAAATAATCATTTACCGTTACAACGTGCACTCCTTGTCCCGCCAAAGCATTTAAGTATGCAGGCAATGTTGAAACCAATGTTTTTCCTTCACCCGTTGCCATCTCCGATATTTTACCCGAGTGCAATACCACACCACCAATAAGCTGCACATCATAATGTACCATGTTCCAGGTAACCATGCTGCCGGCCGCTTCCCAGGTGTTTGTCCAAATGGCTTTATCACCTTCAATGGTTACCGGTTTTTTGAAACGCGGGTGTGTTGCGAGTTTTTTGTCAAAATCGGTTGCTGTTACCACCAGTTGTTTTTGTTCCGATAGTCTGCGGGCTGTTTCTTTTACAACCGCAAAAGCCTCGGGTAAAATAACCAGTAATATTTTTTCTAGTTCTTTATCCCTGTCTTTTCGGAGGGCATCCATTTGTGAAAACAACTTATCTTTCACCATCATGTCGGCACCTTCAGTTTCAGCTTCAGTTTTAAGAGTTGCTATTTCAGCATCTATATCTGAAAGGTAGTCGGCAATACGCTCTTTTAAGATTGCAGTTTGATTCCGCAATTCATCATCACTGATTGATTGTAATTTTTGATAAGCATCATTAATTTGCGAAACGTAAGGAGTGATGGTTTTAAGATCCCGTTCAGATTTGCTTCCGAATATTTTCGTTACAACGTTGTATATAGAGTTAATCATTTTGTATAGAATGCGATTTTAGTTTTTTGAGGGCGGTAAAAATAATACAATAAACGATTTTAGCCTACTCATAAATGAGACCATTTGCATATTGGCCGACTTTTTGGCATGATTTTAATTGTTGCCATTTGATAATCTTGTAACTATGAAACAACAGCCTTTTGTTTTATTATTTATACTGCTGGTTTTGAGTGTGATGACAACACATGCTCAACAGGATACGGTAAATAAAAGAACAAGCACCATTCCGGTTAAACCTGCCGAAAATGCAAGGATAAGTGTGAAGCAACCATCTGGTAGTCAGTATAAACCTATTGTTGATACCGCTGCCCGGAGCCGGGATTCGTTGCATGCTATTGCGTTGAACGAACCCATACAGGGCGGTATTTTGTCAATTGGAGGAATACTGGGCATTCCGGTTGGTGACTTTGCCGAGCATACCAATGGGAAAATTGGTTATGGGTTTGACATTACATTACTTGCCAACTTGGCGTCAAAACGAACCCGGAAAGAGTGGGAGGAGCGTTTCGTCAACTATTATGCAGGAGGTTATTTTCAATTTATGC
>CALRRW020000166.1:0-4657 GCA_943370695.1 Comamonas sp. lk
CAATGACACCAACCAGCCACGAATCATTTGGTGGTTAATTTCGGGTGCATTTAATACGTCAAACTCCTGTTTGATGAATGTTTCAAATTGCAATAAATCTTTGTGGTAGGCTGTAATAGTATGTTGTGAGAAATGCTTCTCATACGACAGATAATTAATAAATTCGGTAATCTGTGTAGCCAACATATCTTTCCGCGAATTGGTATACCAAATATAAGATTTGTTTTGGGAATAAAAAGGAAAGATCACAATTATATTTCAGGCAAGAATAATGTTTTTTGAAGACTCAAAAACCATTGATACAGCAATATTCCGGGGGATCCATGCAAAAAAAATCCTGTTTCACATTGCTGCGAAACAGGATTTTGTATTTGTAGTCGACCGAAATATTACATTCCGGCTTCTTCTCTTTGCATTTTAAGTTTGTAAGCAGCGCGAATGTTTTGCTCACGGTTCTTAATACAAGGTTTGATGAATTCTTTGCGAGCTCTTAATTCTTTCACTACGCCAGTTTTTTCAAACTTCTTTTTGAATTTCTTCAAAGCTCTGTCTAATGATTCGTTTTCTTTAACGTTTACATATATCATATTAATTCACCTCCTTTCCTTTAGTCTCCTTCATCAATGATGATTAAGGGACGGCAAAAGTAACTTATTTTATACTTCTATCAAATTTATTTCTTCAAGTCCATAGTTTATAACACAGTTTCTTGCTCAATAGAACACGCTAAGGTGGTTGAGCGAAGTCCGATAGCTATCGGACGAAACCACCGCAACCAAATCAACCTAGTCTTTAAGTACAGAACGAGAAATTACCAATTTTTGAATTTCCGATGTTCCTTCACCGATGGTACACAATTTAGAGTCGCGGTAGAATTTTTCAACAGGAAAGTCTTTGGTGTAACCGTAACCTCCGAATATTTGAACCGCTTCTGTTGCAACCGTTACGCATACTTCTGATGCCATATACTTGGCCATTGCCGATTCCTTGGTCATTGGTTTGCCATTTATTTTTAAATCGGCTGCTTGTAATGTAAGCAATTCAGCTGCTTCAATTTGGGTAGCCATATCGGCCAGCTTAAACGCTATACCTTGAAAATGCGAAATGGGTTGTCCGAATTGCTGACGTTCTTTTGAATATTGAACAGCAGCTTCAAAACTTCCTTTTGCAATACCAAGCGAAAGTGCGGCAATCGAAATACGGCCACCATCAAGTACTTTCATTGCCTGCTTAAATCCTTCACCCACTTTACCCAATACATTTGCCTTAGGTACACGGCAATCTTCAAAAATCAACTCAGCCGTTTCCGAAGCACGCATACCCAGTTTATTTTCCTTCTTCCCTCCTTTAAAACCCGGAGTTCCGCGTTCAACCACAATGGCTGTAATTCCGTTTGAATCCAACAATTCACCGGTGCGAACCAAAACCACAGCCACATCACCGGTAATACCATGTGTAATCCAGTTTTTGGTTCCATTAATAATATAGTCATCACCATCTTCTTTAGCCACACATTGCATGCGCATGGCATCACTGCCGGTATTGGCTTCCGTTAAACCCCATGCACCAATCCAATCTCCCGTAGCAAGTTTTGGCAACCATTTTTTCTTTTGCTCTTCGTTTCCAAATTGTAAAATATGTCCGGTACATAACGAGTTATGCGCAGCCATCGAAAGTCCAACAGAACTATCTACTTTAGCAATTTCAATAATAGCCGTGATGTATTCAAAATAACTCAACCCTGCTCCTCCGTATTCCTCCGGAACCAATACACCCAATAATCCAAGCTTACCCATTTCCTGCATGGTTGCTTTCGGAAATGTTTGGGCTTCATCCCATTCCATCACATAAGGACGAATGTGTTTTTCGGCAAAATCCTTGGCCATTTGGGCCACCATCTTTTGGTTGTCGGTTTGCTCAAAGCTGAGTGTTGCTGCGTGCATAGAATAATTTGGTTAATTAATATAGTTCGGCAAGTATAAAGATAAAATTACGAACTCAGACTATTGGTTTTTGTCATTTTATCTTTAAGTACAAAATGATGTTTTGGTAAATCGAATCGTTCACAATCGCAATCTTTTTCAAATCCGAATATTGGGTATAGGCCCCATGCTGTGTGCGATAATTTACAATGGCATTGCTGAGTTTGTATTTAAAATACGGATGGATTTTGAGTTCGTCAACTGAAACCGTGTTTACGTCAAATATTTTAGCCTTGGAAGCATCCACATATATTTTGCCTTTTAAGTCGTACAAAATATCTTCATCAAATCCGTATATCTCTGTGAGCTGATCGAGCGACAAAAAACCGCCTAATCGGTCACGGTATTCCACAATTCTTCGGGCCATTCCGGGCCCAATCCGATATAATGAAATCAAGGTACTTGTGTCGGCAGTGTTGAGTTCAACAGGTGCATTTGAATATTTTTTCTTTGTGGAAGACGAGTCAGCAGCCCAAACTTCCCCGCCCTTTTTTTTCGGTTGATTCATCACCACAAAGGGTATCAGTTTTTCAACCAACTCCGGCTTCAGACTGTATATTTTGCGAAGGTCTTCAGGTTTTTTAAATTTTCCGCCCTTGGCTAAATAACGCTTAATTGTTAAAATACTTTTATCAGAAAACCCCAACGCTTTGAGTTCGTTTTCCGTTGCTGTGTTGGGGTTAAAAGCAAATAGTTCAGGAGCATTGCCCTCTTTCACACCCGGATAAGAAACCGGTTGGGCATGAAGCGTTTCTATCGAAATAGCAAGTGGTTGGGGTGGCAAAAAGAAATGATACAGGGAAGGGATTGTTAGCGCGAAAACAACCAGGATAACCAAGGCGATAATTCCTTTGCGCTCTGTGTGTGAGAAGTAAAAATATTCTTTTACAAATTGCTCAATTTTTTTTGTCTTCATTTTCCTTCTGTTTACGGGGTATATAAACAAAGTAGTAATATAACAAAGCTGCTACAAAAATTCCAAAAAAAGTTTCAGTAGCCATCCAAACCCAAAAATTTGCTCCCCAATCCATATTGATGTGTAATTAATCGATATGCAAATGTGCGGATTAATTTTGGCTTTTCCGTTTTTAGCCGCTAATTAGGCAAATTACAGTTATTAAAGCCGCTCCATCTCTTCCCAGGCGAGACTTCGGGGGCTGTCCCCTATTCGCTAAAACCTAACTGTTTATCCAACAAAGCCAATCCTTCTTCGAATGAATGCGGTTTGTAGCCCAGTTCAGTTACTGCCTTATCGATAATAAAACCGGTAATAGGCGGACGTTTCGCAGGTTGCTTAATTCCTTCGCTTGTAGATAATTTTAAAAGAGACTTATCCAACTTCCAAAAAGTAGCAACGCGGTATACCAAATCAAACACACTGATAAAGTCTTTTCCGCTGATATTATAAATACCTTGTGCCTTTTGTGCAGCAGCCAACGCACATCCCTGTGCCAAATCTTCGGCCAGTGTGGGTGTTCGGAATTGATCACCCACCACGTTTAAGGTTTTGCCTTGTTCCAAATTTCCTTTTGCCCAAAGCACAATATTGCTGCGGCTCATATCACTCACCACCCCGTATACCAAAACTGTTCTCAAAATGGCCCAGCTTTTACTTTGCCCGGTTACGATTTGTTCGCCTTTTAATTTTGAATGCCCGTAATAACTTAACGGATTAGGCTGCTCATCTTCTTTAACAGGACCATGTGTTCCGTCAAAAATAAAATCCGTTGAAACCTGCACCAAGTGTGCATTTACGTTATTGGCAGCATTCACCAGGTATTGCACGGCATGCACATTGAGGGCATCACAACCGGCATGATCAGTTTCGCAAGCATCCACATTGGTCATTGCCGCAGTATTGATGATGACATCCGGTTTGTGTTTGGCAACAATGGCCTCCACTTCCGCTTCATTGGTAATATCCAACGATTCATAAGTATAACCTGTTTTATCGGCATACCTATCCTCGCCCCTTGCTGTGGCAATAAGCTCAATATGCGGTTGTGTTTTATAATAATCGGTGAGTTTTTGTCCCAACAAACCGTTGCTACCGGTAACCAAAATTTTCATGGTGCAAGTATAGGGAAATGCGAAATGGGAAATGAGCAAAAATGTGAAATGCGAAACTTGCCGATTAAACCTCTAAAACTGATAGAATGTTGACAATCCCAGCCCAACAGACCACAAGCGGTAATTATCATTGGCAAAATCATTATCAAAAAAATACACTTGATAACTTCCAGTGGGTTCTGCTCTTACCACAAAGTGTTTGTAAGTGTATTCCACACCCACTCCTACTACTGCCGAAAGATATTGGTTTTGTGAGGTTAATTTCCGAGTGTTTTTATATTCCTGGCTATAGGTATTATAATAAGCTGTTGCTTCTTCAGTAACCCGATACATATAATGGTAGGCCGTTCCGGCCGTGACCCCAAACTTCAATTTACGACCACCATAAACCGAAAACAATAATGGAACCTGAAAACACTTAAATGTATTATCCGAAACATATGAATTAAAAATTTTCGGATCATTAACATCCAATGGATTCAAAAATCGTTCGCCCGAACTTATTTGATGAGATACCAAACTAAAACCTGTTTGCATTGAAAATATTCTTGTGAAATGATACCGGGCTCTCACCCCTCCCTGATAACCCAATTTTGATTGGTCAT
>CALRRW020000167.1:0-4646 GCA_943370695.1 Comamonas sp. lk
ATTGCTCTTTCGGAGGACAAGTTGGGATTAGAAGATGCTGAAATTGAAGTGGAATACCAACAACAAACCATCGGAAAATTTGGTTTAGGTTTTGCCAATGGCGCATTTATCCTACTGGCAAAAAACACTGCTTGTTTGGCTCAGGATGCCTGCGGCATCTCACAAGCAAAACCCAAAATAACCCTTTCTCAATTATCAACACAAAACACCTGCACACCCGGCACCGGTTGTTGCTAAATACCATGAAGCCATTTTTAATCAGGCACAAAAAGCCAATCATTATTACCTCTTCAGTCATTGCTTTGCAACTTGTTTTTGGTTTCGATGCCAAATTTTGCATCATCAATATCATTTGGTTATTTGTTTAATGAATCAATCGTCAATGAAAAAAATACTCGTCCTTTGTACCGGCAATAGCTGCCGCAGTCAGATTGCACATGGTTATTTAGAGCACTTTGCCGGTAAAAAGGCAACCGTTTATAGTGCTGGAGTTGAAACGCATGGTGTAAATCCGTTGGCCATTGCCACCATGAAAGAAGATGGAATTGATATTTCCCACCACACCGCAAACAATATAAATGAGTACCTCGGTATTGATTTCGACTTAGTGATTACGGTATGCGACAATGCCAAAGAACGTTGCCCATTCTTTCCATCGAAAGCTAAAAAGTTTCACCATAATTTTCCTGATCCCGCCAAGGCTCAGGGAACACCAGCAGAAATTAATGCCCGGTTCAAAGAGGTAAGAGAAATGATTAAAGAGTATATGCGCAAATTTGTTGCAGAGGAGGTTTTATAGTTTTATAGTCTTATTGCCTTTTCCCCAACGACTCAAAGTCTACTATCAATGCTCTTCTTTGGCGTAGTTGTCACAAAATCCTTCAAATAAAACGGCTCAAAATAAGCAACATTTTCAAACTGCTTTTGTTCAAACGCATTTACAGCAAGCCTATACATACCTGCGGCCGAGCAATGAACTTCATCTATAAAAAAAGCATTGGGGTGTGAGATGACCGTTTTGCATTTGGCCGCTCCGTTCCCCATGAAATAAACAGCACCATCATTTAATTCTTTAGCAAAAGAAGTTTCATCAATAATTTTTGCCTCGGTTGCACGCACTTCATTTCCTTCAAAATCATAACCGGCACAATAAACTTCCATTCTGCGGGCATCAAGCAAGGGAATGAACAGACTGTTTTGCGGAAAGTTGGCAGTCCGCGGTCCGTTGTTGGTTGTGTCATTAGGCAATAGTTGCTGACCGCGCACTACCGACTGCCGACCCTCGCTTGTGACAATGGCGCTCAACGATTGCAGTGTTGCTATTCCAATCAACGGTTTATCCAATGCATAACACAACCCTTTGGCCGTGCTTACTCCCACTCTTAATCCGGTATAACTCCCGGGACCTTTGCTTACGGCAATGGCGTCCAATTGTTGCAAGGTAATGCCCGCCTTCTTAACGACTTCCTGAATCAATATTGTTAGTTGTGATGCGTGTTTATTCCCTTCGTTATTTTCGGCAATAGCCAAAATTTGAGTAGGCGTTACCACGCACACGCTGCATACTTCGGTTGCCGTTTCTATACACAAAATAAAATACATGGGCCGAAGATAAGTTATTGGTTAATTAAGTTGGTTGTGTTGTTGCGAATCTTCGGAAGGTAAATAGCGTTGAGAATTAAGTTTTGGGCGATAGAGGGTTGTGTGTTTTTTGTTGACCGCAATACGATTTAGATTCATCAATTACTACGTTAAGCATCAGTAGTATGAACAAATTTGTAAGCAGAGTTGGTATTTTTTAATAAATTGCGCGTTGCAAAATGAGTAAGCGCTGGATACATAAACCCGAACCTGATAGTAATTTAGTTGAAGCCCTTTCAACTGCCATCAATGTAAATAAAATATTGTCGGGTATTTTGGTGCAGCGCGGAATCCGGCATTTTGATATTGCTAAAAAGTTCTTTCGTCCTCAATATGCCGACCTTCACGATCCATTTATCATGAAAGGTATGGCAACAGCCATCGAACGTATTGATGAAGCTATTGCCAAAAACCAAAAAATCCTAGTGTATGGCGATTATGATGTGGATGGAACAACTTCTGTAGCTGTTGTTTACGATTTTTTGTCGCAACGTTATCCCAATATCGATTTTTACATTCCGGATAGGTATACCGAAGGTTATGGCATTTCTTTTATCTCAATAGATTGGGCTTCAAATAATAATTTCTCGTTAATTATTGCTCTGGATTGCGGTATTAAAGCCGTTGACAAGATTAAATACGCCAAAGGAAAAGGTGTCGATTTTATTATTTGCGACCACCATTTACCCGGAGATGAAATACCCGATGCGGTTGCTATTTTAAATCCGAAACAAATTGACTGCCCGTATCCGTTTAAAGAACTTTCGGGTTGCGGAATTGGGTTTAAGCTTGCTCAGGCATACGCAGCCAAACATGAAATTCCCTTTGCCGAAATCGAAAAGTACATGGACCTCGTTGCCATCAGTATTTCATCCGACTTAGTCCCAATTCTAGACGAGAACAGGATTTTGGTTCACCACGGTTTAAAAAAATTAAAAACAAATCCCAATCCCGGATTGCGCGCGTTACTCGAAGCATATTCGCCCAAGCCAGAATTTTCGGTGAGCGATGTCGTGTTTTTTATTGGTCCCCGCATTAATGCAGCAGGACGGATTGCCGATGCAAAAGACTCCGTGCGATTAATGATTGCAAGTGACTACGGAAAGGCCAAAGAAATTGCCGAACTCGTTAATCAACACAATGTTGAACGCAGGGGGTTTGATTTATCCATTACCGAGCAGGCATTCGAAATGGTGGAAAAAGATGAAACCTTCCCCTCTCGCAAATCAACTGTTTTGTTTCACAACGAATGGCATAAAGGTGTAATCGGAATTGTGGCTTCACGCTTAATTGAAAAACACTATCGCCCAACAATTGTGCTCACCGAATCAAATGGTTTGGCCACAGGCTCGGCCCGCTCTGTTGAGGGCTTTGATTTGTACCGTGCCATTGAAGAGTGTGCCGATTTACTGGAGCAATATGGCGGACATACGCATGCTGCAGGTCTTACCATGAAGCTTGATAACGTAAAACCATTTGCTGCCAAGTTTGAACAAGTGGTTGCAAAAAACATACAGGAGCGCAGCCTCACTCCTGAAATTGAATACGATTCGGAAATTTTATTGCGCTCCATTACTCCCAAATTTTTTAGTGTGCTCAAGCAGTTTTCGCCTTTCGGGCCTGGGAATCACAGTCCAATATTTATGAGTAAAAATGTGTGGGATGTAGGTGATGTTACCATTGTGGGAAACAACCATTTAAAACTCAGCCTGACACAGGAAGACGGGGGCCGCATTTTTAAAGCAATTGCATTTGGTTTAGGTGAACATTATGATAAAGTGGCACAAGGCCGGTCATTTGATATTTGCTATACCATTGAAGAAAACCACTTTAATGGCCATGTTAACCTTCAGCTGAACATCAAGGATATTTTGTTTAAAGGTTAGATTAAAATCGTCCTCCCCTCAAATAGTATTGCGCATAATATTTTTCAGAAAGATTGTTGATCATCACTCCTTTGCTTGTGCTTACATGGGCAAACCATCCGTCCTTTAAATACACTCCAACGTGTGATACCTTTGATGTTTTAATATTAAAAAAAACAAGGTCTCCTTCCTGCAACTCTTCGTTGGTTATTTTTTGGGTTGCTTCGTACATCTCTTTGGAAGAACGGGGTATTTTTTGTTTGTACACATCCTGGTAAATCAACCTGATAAAACAAGAACAATCAATTGCATCTTTGGTGCATTTTCCAAGTTGGTGAGGAGTTCCAAGCCAATCAGCCACGAACGAGTACAGGTTAATATTGTCTTTCCGGGTTACTTCAAGATTCAGTTTTTCGCTAAGGGCCTTGTATTCTTTTTTCGGGACTTTCTCCACCTTTTCGGAAGATGCTGTCACACCCTTTTTGCTTTTGCAGGCAACAGCTAAAATCAATACAAGCGCAACAAAACAAAAACGGCTATTCATATCACAACAGTAATCCAAAAGTTTAAATGAGCAATAAACAAGCTAACAGCACCCTTCACAAAAATGTACATTACCGTTAATTCTTTATGCTGGTCTTTCAGTAACTTGCACTTATGAAAACAGCCGACCTTCACCAAACGCTTTTTTTTCCGACCGATGCTTTGGATTTTTACAAATGCATTATGGATGCCCGCATTCACAGCTCATTTACAGGCGATGAGGCCGTTATATCAGACCTTGAGGGAACTTCCTTTACGACCTTTGGAGGATATATAGAAGGTGAAAATGTGGTGCTCGAACGAGGCAAAAAAATCGTCCAAAAATGGAAGGCCAACGAAGATGGTTGGCCGGCAAATCATTATTCAGAAATTGCTTTTGTGATCACTGACAAAGGAAAGGGATGCGAGGTCGATTTTTTTCATACAGCCATCCCGGAAGCAAAATTAGCATCCATTACAAAAGGGTGGACCGACTATTATTGGGAACCTTTGCGCATTTACCTCGAGCGTTAACGGCAGCTGTTATTTTAGTTTCGACAGTTCGTTCATCAGTACCATCTGGCAGGGAAACTGTTTTCCGTTCGAAAATTTAATCAT
>CALRRW020000168.1:0-4641 GCA_943370695.1 Comamonas sp. lk
AAACAAGAATGTTTTTACGGGGATCAATTAACCATTGAGGTAGCTGCATCAGATTTCGGGTCACGCAGTTTCGATTTGTATTACCGTTTCACCAAAACCAACGATGGAAGTGTGGTATGCGAAGCCAAAACCGGGATGGTTTGTTTTGATTACACCGCTCGCAAAACAGTAGCTGTTCCAAAGGAGTTTACTGCACTAGTTATCGGCAGCAGGTAGTCGCAAACAAACCTTTGCACCCTGACCTATGGCACTTTCAACGGTAATTGAACCGCCATTTTGTTCAGCGTATTCTTTGCACAACATCAATCCCAGCCCCGTTCCTTTTTCATTCTGGGTTCCATAGGTTGTAAAATGCAGCTGCGGATTAAACAGACTTGCAATTTTATCCGGATGAATACCGATGCCATTATCTTCAATGCAAATTTTTACAATATCAGGCGAAGGCCTTGATGCAGAAATAATAATAGAACCACCCATATGGGTAAACTTTAGGGAATTGCTGATAATGTTGCGCAAAATCAAGTTCAAATGTGCCGGATCCATTTTTACTTTATACGTTCCCTGAAGCGTGTGCATGAGGGTAATTTCTTTTTGCAATGCAATTAAACTGTACAACGAAATAACACGCTCCACATCTTCCTTTACATTCAATATTTCAGGATGCGGCTGTATTCCGTTAATCTGGCTTTGCGACCACACCAACATATTGTCGAGTGTAAGGTTTAAATTATCAACATTCCGTTTAATCCCTTTAAAATAACCCCTGAGTTCGGCAATGGTTTTATCATCGGCTTCTTCGGCCAGCGAAAGCACACTGCTTAGGGTAGAAATAGGTGCGCGCAAGTCGTGTGAAATAATTGAAAATATTTTATCCTTTACTTTGTTATAACCCTCGAGTTCGGCAGTACGATGGTTAATGATTGACTCCTGGTTTTTATTTACCTGCCGCAGTTCACTCGAGAGCTCTTCCACCGCTATAAATGATTTGCTGTAATTTTTGGCCAATACAATCGACTGTACAAAAACATAGGTGAAAATAGCAAAAGGAGTGGCAAAAAAGGTATTGATAATGCCTTTAGCATAAAGGATATCATTGATGCCAAACAAAAACACAAACAGGTAACCGGCAGCTGCCCATTTTGCAAGTTCATGTTCTTTAAGTATCATCGATTTTAATACAATGAACAGTAAAAAAAGTAATTCTGCCAGTGCTAAATAGTGAAAATACGGAACGATATAAGAGCCCAAATACGTATTGGCTAATAACACAAAAACACTTAGAACTGTAGTTACAACTATAAAAAACCAAAGTAACCCCTGGTACCGTTTTTCATTAAGTAAATTAAAGAGAAACTTGGCACCCGCTACAGGAATCAGAAAAATAGATATGAGTTCAATTTTTACGAGCCACGTCCATGACAGAGTCATACCAATTTGCCTGATTAATATTTCTTCTGTACTGGCCACCCGGAATGCGGCCATGATGCATAGAAGCGAAAAATACAAAGCTGTTTTATCGGTTTTCTGAATTAAATAGTAACAAAGAAAAAAGAAAAAGATAAGTAATAAAGCCCCAACGATGAAAGACTCAACGAATAAATAACGGTGATACGAAAGCACCATGGGATTTACCTCTCCCACTAACAGTGAAGTGACTAAACCACCAACCCGATAATGAAAGCAAGAAAGCTCTATAGCAATTTCGATGGTATCGCCCGAAGGATCAAATGTTATCAGTTGGGGATTATAATCTTCCAAACACGTTTCGGCCGAGGTACCAAACTGCCCGGTTTTGGCCAGCAATTTCCCATTTACATAAACATTGCACGCACCACTTTCGGTAGGAATTTTGAGGGCAATTGTGGTATGGGGATTTTTTAACACTACCTGCAACACATACAACCCATATCCATGTTTGGCATAACGCGAAACCGGCCACTCTCTCGGAACAATTAGCTTATCGGCAACTAATGAATCTTTGTTGAGTTGGTATTCATTAAATAAGGTTTGCCAATAAAAATCCCATTCGCCATCCAGCGATTTGTTTTGACCTGTAACATCCAGTATTCTGACTGTCTTATCTTGATGATGAGCAAAGCAGCCGAATGAATAGATAAGACAGAGGAAGAATAGCAATCTATTCATTTATCAGAGTAATTGTCTTGTTTGGCTGCAATATAGAATCTAATAAGGTAAAATAACAAATTCAATTTCAGACTTGTAACCATAAGTGTATAACTATTGTTGTTCCTTCCTGTTGGCTCTTTGTACTTTTATAAAAGAGAAACGCCATATAGGGTATGAATAAAATCAACAACGAAAAAAAACTTCGCAAATCAATTGAAAATGTATTTGCAGCCAACCGTAAAAATGCTTTTAACTACAAACAGGTAGCCGCCAAACTTGATATTGAAAGTGGTGAACAAAAAGAGGTTGTGATTAAACTGCTCAAAATACTTGAGAAAGAAGGCATCATCGAAGAAATCGCACCCGGAAAATACACTGCACTTTTTGTTGCTTCGTTTGTTGAAGGTCGCTTGCAAATGACCCAGCGTGGTGCCGGATTTGTTATCCCAACCGAAGGAACAGGTGATATTTATGTAGGCAACGAACACCTGAACACAGCCCTTAACGGGGATATTGTAAAGGTAAATGTATTCAACCGGGGTGGAGGGTCCGAAAGAATTGCGGGCGAAGTTGTTGAAATCGTGAAGCGCAATAAAATGGAATTTGTAGGTGTTGTGCAACTCTCATCAAGTTATGCATTTTTGGTTCCCGATGATGCACGCATGTATGCCGATATATATATTCCGCTTCCCAAATTAAACAAAGCCAAAAACGGAGACAAGGCCATTGGTAAAATTACTTCGTGGAATGTTGATGATAAAAATCCCTTTGGTGAAATTGTGGAAGTACTTGGCCGTCCGGGTGAACACGAAACCGAAATGCACGCAATTATTGCCGAATTCGGATTTGCCACAAAATTCCCTGAAGAGGTAGAAGCAGATGCCAATAAAATTCCGGTTATCATTACCAAAGAAGAAATTGCCAAACGAAGGGATTTTCGAAAAATCCTTACATTCACCATTGACCCCGAAGATGCAAAAGATTTTGATGATGCCATTTCGTTTCAACAAATCAAAGAGGGTGTTTATGAAATAGGTGTACACATAGCCGATGTTTCACACTATGTAATTCCGGGAACCAAACTGGATGAAGAAGCATTGCGCAGAGCAACTTCTGTGTATTTAGTAGACCGAACAATTCCCATGCTGCCCGAAAAATTATCGAATGGCGTTTGTTCACTTCGTCCCAATGAAGAAAAATTAACCTTTAGCGCGGTGTTTACCATGAATGACAATGGTGATATTATAAACCATTGGTTGGGCAAAACGGTTATATACAGCGCCCGAAGATTTTCATATGAAGAGGCCCAGGAGCGCATCGAAACCGGTGAAGGAGATTTAGCCAAAGAAATTAATATCCTGAATGGGATTGCTAAAAAGTTAAAGGAACGCAGGTTTAAAAACGGAGCTGTTAATTTTGAAACAGAGGAGGTGAAATTTAAACTTGATGAAAACTTTAAACCCGTTGGTATTTATAAAAAGGTAAGAAAGGATGCCCACAAATTAATTGAAGAGTTTATGTTGCTTGCCAACAGGACTGTTGCCGAAGATGTATTCGGAATGGGAAAAGGCGACAAAAAGAAAACAATGGTGTACCGGGTACACGAACACCCGAGTGACGAAAAGCTCAAAACATTTTCCAACTTCGCCAATCGTTTCGGATACCGCATTCAAACAACATCTGCCAAAGCCATTGCACAATCGTTTAACGATTTATTAGCTGAGGTAGAAGGCAAACCCGAACAAAATATTATCCAACAAATGGCTGTGCGTAGTATGATGAAAGCATACTATACCACAAAAAAAACAAGTCATTACGGATTGGCATTCGATTTTTACACGCACTTCACCTCTCCCATACGCAGGTATCCTGATTTGATGGCGCATCGTTTATTGTTCTCTTATTTAAACAAAGGAAAATCGGCAGACGAAGCACAATATGAAGAAATGTGTAAACAATCTTCAGCTATGGAAATTCAGGCTGCCGATGCCGAAAGAGCAAGTGTGCGGTACAAACAGGTTGAATACATCAAGGATTTTGTGGGCGATGAGTTCACCGGAATCATTTCCGGTGTTACCGAATGGGGAATGTATGTGGAGATTACCGAATACAAATGCGAAGGCATGGTTAGACTGGCAAATCTTGCAGATGATTTTTACGAATACGATGAGGTGAACCAATGGATTATTGGTAAACGTACCCACAAAAAATACCAACTGGGTGATCAACTTCAGGTGATTGTAAAAGGGGCCGATACCGTAAAACGTCAGGTTGATTTGGACATTGCCGGAAATGCTGCGGTGGTGCGGGTGCAAAAAGCGATGAGACGCCAGGAAAAATCAAAAGGAAAAAACAGGCACGAGGGAAAGAAAAATGGCGGAAACAAAAATAGCGGAAGCAAAAAAAGAAGACGCTAGTTTAATGATGTGATGATGAAATAATACCATGCCGTATATCCAATCTTCTTCATTTAAAGGGAACCGATTAACCAGGGGGAAACATATTGATACCATT
>CALRRW020000169.1:0-4616 GCA_943370695.1 Comamonas sp. lk
TCCCATATCAAAAATGTATATCTCACCGCCATTTCCCATATTTCCTGCTTCCAGCACCAATTGGCAGGCTTCGGGAATGGTCATGAAGTAACGGGTAATATCAGGATGTGTAACCGTAATAGGGCCGCCTTCTTCTATTTGTTTTCTGAATTTTGGAATCACCGAGCCGCTTGAACCCAATACGTTACCGAACCTGCTGGTAATAAACTTGGTACCATGAACGGCTCCTTTATGGTGAATATTGGTGTTGAGGGATTGCACATATATTTCGGCAATCCGCTTAGAAGCACCCATCACATTTGTTGGATTCACAGCCTTGTCGGTTGAAACCATCACAAATTTATCGACACCATACTCTACCGAAAGATCAGCCATTAACTTGGTGCCGCCTACATTTACCTTAATGGCTTCACCTGGGTTATCTTCCATCAGTGGCACATGTTTATAGGCAGCGGCATGGTATACAATGCTGGGTGCATACCGTTCAAAAATATGGCGCATCCGGGCTTCGTTGGTAATGTCACCAATTACAATTTCAATATTATTTTTGTAGGTTGTTTTGAATGTTTGCGAAAGCATATCATCCAGTTCGTACAATTTTACTTCCGACTTGTCTAGAAGGATAAGTGTTTTCGGATTAAAATGCTTGAGGATTTGAATGGCAATTTCGCTGCCAATGGAACCGGCTGCCCCTGTAATGAGAATGGATTTTTGAAAAAGCTGCTGGGCAATTGCACCTTTATCCAATACAATGGGTTCGCGTTCAATAATATCTTCAATCCGAACCTGCTTAAGCTGGTTAAAACTTAACTCCCCATTAATCCATCTGTCGGCTGGAGGAACATTGCGCACATTAATATCCAGTTCCAAACACCGTTCGATAATTTGTTGTTTGCGGCTTGTGGTAATATTCTGGGGCGAAATAATCAACTCGGTTACATTGAGTTTTTTGATCACATTTTCAACATCCTTGTCGAAATTAAAAATGGTGATGCCATCCACATAATTATGTTCTTTTCGCACATCATCATCAAAAAATGCAGCCACGCGCCTGGTACTTAATGCTTTTCCGGCCTGCTCCAGTTTCTTTTTGGCAATCATTCCTGCTTCTCCTGCTCCAAATACTGCGTAGTGGGTTACCACATTATCATTTGGTTTGGTAATGCGGATATACAATACTTTTACACTAAGCCTGAAGGCACTCATAAAAAGCAATGAAAGAAATCCATCAATGATAATGATGGATAACGGAATAAAAGTAGCATGGCTTGGGTTAAACTTGGTAATAATGGCGTTGCCAATAATAATAAGGGCCGTGCTTAAAAATACCGTGTAAAAAACCCTGATGGCATCTTCGAGGGTGGTGTGTCGGATAATACCTGCGTATATCCTGAACTGCAACATAAAAACGATGCGCGAAATAAGTATGAGGGGTATGGGAAACAATAAAGAGACCGTAAAATAGTCGGATGCAAAAAAGTTGAAACGCAACATTGTTGCGAATACAAACGATACTGCACACAATGCCACATCTATAATAAAGATTATCCAGCGGGGCATTGTACTGGAATGCGGAAACAGTGTTTTTAGGAGACTTGACATAATTTCTATTTACGAATGTATCATTTTAATCAAAATTAAATGGATTTTACTTGAAAAAACGTATTCCTGTTTTAAACAGAATGCCTACATCTGTCCAAATATTGTTCGATTTAATATACGATAAATTGATGGCGAGCTTGGTTGGCATGATTTCGTTGATATACGTTTGTTCCGGATTATCGGATTTACCCAAGAGCTCGTTTTCGTTAAAATACTGTATAGAGGCGTAATCCGTAATGCCGGGTTTTACAGATAATACCTTACGTTGTTCACTATTATATAAGGCTACATATTTGCGAACCTCGGGGCGTGGTCCTACAAAACTCATTTCTCCTTTCAGCACATTGAACAGTTGCGGCAACTCGTCCAGTTTGTACTTGCGCATCATGTAACCCACCCGCGTAATGCGTGGGTCGCGCATACCCACTGTAAGCTGCCCTTTGCTTTCTGCATGGGTATACATGCTTCTGAACTTAAAGAGTAAAAAGTCCTGGTCGTTTTTACCAACCCTTATTTGCCTGAACAAAATACCTCCGGTGGATTCCAGTTTGATAACCACAGCTATAAGCAAAAAAAAAGGAGACAACACAATGATGCCTCCTAAACTTAGGAAAAAATCGAAAAGTCTTTTGATAACGCTGTTGAGCATGGATGCAATTTAAGGCATCAGGCAGCGCTATACAATTTAGCTTTTCAACACGTGTTGTACAGATTGTACAACTGCCTGAATAACTGTTTGTACCTGCTCGGTTGTTAGTCCCATATACACCGGCAACGAAATTTCATTGGCGTAGAGTGCGTATGTGTTGGGGTAATGTGCAATATCATAACCTTTGTTTTTGTAATAACTCATCATGGGTACAGGTATAAAATGCACGTTTACCGATACCTGTTTTTCAAATATGCCCGCAATGATTTCATCGCGCTGCCCTTCTGTTGCTCCTTTAATGCGCAATGGAAACAAGTGGTAAGAAGAAGTTTTTTGAGTTGTTGCGTAATCAGGAATAATGGCCCAATTGTATTGTTTGAATGCCGCAGCGTATTGGTCGAAAATAGCTTTACGCTCGGGTAAGATAAGTGAGTTATAGCGTTCCAATTCCACCAGACCAATGGCAGCCATGATGTCTGTCATGTTCATTTTGTAACCGGGTTCCACAATATCATAACGCCAGTTTCCGGGTTGTGTTTTGGCCAATGCATCTTTGTTTTGCCCGTGCAAGGTTTTGATGCAAAGTTTTTTGTATATTTCTTCGTTGTCAAAAGGCTCGGGCAAGTTTAAGGCAATTGCTCCCCCCTCGGCCGTAGTAAGGTTTTTAACCGCATGAAAAGAGAATACCGAAACATCTGTTAAGGCTCCTGCTTTTTGTTGTTTATAGATGGCCCCGATAGAATGAGCCGAATCACTTAATATTAAAATCCGGCCCAGTTGCTTTTGTTCGGGAGTGTTTGCCACAAACAGAGCTTTTGTTTCCGCAATGTTTACCAGTGCATTTAACGCATCATAATCGCAGGGATATCCGGCAAAATCTACCGGCATAATTACTTTGGTTTTGGAAGTAATGGCAGCTTTAATTTTTTGCGGGTCGATATTAAAGTCGTCAGCTACATCCACAAAAACAGGTGTTGCACCGCAGTGTTCAATTACGTTTGCGGTAGCACTATACGTATAGGCTGGAACAATCACTTCATCACCTGCTGTTACGCCATACCAGCGCAGCATAATTTCCAGTCCGGCCGTTGCGGAGTTTAAACATAAGGTTGCTTTGTTTCCAACATAAGCAGTCAGTTCTTTTTCGAATCGTTTCGTTTTAGGACCGGTGGTAATCCAACCCGATTTTAACGTGTCGGTTACGGCATCAATAATTTTTTGGTCAATATGTGGGGGCGAAAATGGAATCATGTTACGTTAGCGGAGTGTTTAGTATGGCTCCTTGTTGTTTACAAATATGAATGATTTCTTCAAAGTAATTATACAGCTGGGGTTTTAGCAACATATTTTCAGGATGAAACAATATACAAACAGAACCATTGTATTGTTTCACGGTGTTCAGTGTTTGTTTAAATTCAGCCATTACTTCGTGGTAAGGTTTTACAAAAAAAACATTGTCCATCAATATCAATGGCACAATCGTTATGTCAATTTTGTTGTTAGTTGCCTGATTTACCGGTTTGTATTTTCCGGGGAACCCATTGGTTAAGCCAACAGTTCGGGCTGCGCCATTTCCCAGTTCATATTTTACACCGGCAAGTTCAAGTCTGGTATAAAGTGTTTGGGCATCTCCCTGTAAATAATGACTTCTGTGAGCAACGATTGTTTGTGAAGTATGTTTTTGTAGGGAAGCAAGTTCCGCACCTATTGAATTTTGTTTACCTGCCTTCACGGAAGAATGCAAGCCAATGGATTGGTTATGCTCAGCAATAAGGGAAATCATTTCGGCATACAAACTGCTGTTGGTTGCATACCTGATATCATACCTGCCAAGTTGCCAGCCTGTAGTTGCTCCCAGGCAATAGGTAGCGCTTACACCCAACTCATTTTCAAGGCGAAGGAGTTGTTCCATATTGCGGAGCAGCGAATCTTTGCGCCACAATTGTGCAGCAGTTAGCCAGCGGTGAGGGGTGAAAGCCGCACGGATATAATTTGCAATGGAGTAGGGGTGGTGTGGGTTAATCCAGTCAACATCGTGTGTGGTGTATACCGTAAAAGAATCGGTGTGGTTGTTTTGCGTATGCGGAACAATGGATTCAAATTGTTGGGTGTTTTTACTTTTGGTAAACGCATCCATCAGCGCTTGCGAAACCACTGCATCTTCTTTCAAAAAAAAACTTTGACGAATGGTATCCGACAAAGTTTTAGATGCTGATGTTTGTATTAATGAGCTCAACCTTTGGGTGTTTTTTTGTGAGCGTATATGCGTTCAATGATATCCACCACTTTTAATCCCTCCAATGCATTTGTGGTTATGGTTGATCGGTCTTTTAGTACATCCACTACATTTTCAATTACGTAATGG
>CALRRW020000170.1:0-4611 GCA_943370695.1 Comamonas sp. lk
TGCAAAGACAGTCTCATCAAACCCATCGCTGTAAAACCGTTGGTAAGAGCTAACTTTAATTCTACAGGAACATCAAGTTGTGCTAACCTGAACGTTTTATTCAACAACCAATCGGCAAATGGGTTGAGTTATTTTTGGTTGTTTGGTGACGGAACTGGTTCCCCGCTTAACTCACCTGAACACAGATACACCAATACCGGAAGTTATAATGTAGCGCTCATTGCTTACGATGCTTTTGGTTGTTCCGACACAGCGTTAAAAACAAACAACGTCAACATTTTTGAAGTACCATCGGCAAACTTTTTATACTCACCACCTGATGCCGCACTACCAAATTCAACCATTGATTTTAACAGTTTATCTTTTGTGAGCAGTGGCACATTGGCACACCAATGGGTATTTGGCGATATCAATTCCGGTGTTAACTCTTCGACTTTGGAAGACCCGAGCCATACGTTTACCGATTCAGGAAATTTTGTGGTGCGCCTGGTTGTGAATACCGTTAACAATTGTTTCGACACCATGGAAAAGGTTATACGGGTACGACCACATCCACCTGTTCCGGACTTTACGTTAAACCCACCTCAAGGATGTTCGCCCCTCACGGTGCAGTTTACCAATCAATCGCAGTTTGCCGATGCATATGAATGGACCTTTGATGACGGGCAAAAATCGACCGCCAAGGATCCGGTGATTACATTTAAGTTTCCCGGTAAATATGGAGCATTCCTGCGCGCCTCGGGGCCGGGCGGCCAGAGCCAGGTTCGCAAAGATGAAATTGTGGAAGTATACGGATTGCCTCGCGCAAACTTTTTTGCAACGCCTGTTAATTTAATCATACCCAATGCTACCGTTTCGCTTACCGATATTTCAAGCGATGCTGTTAAATGGAAATGGCAAATCGGTCTCGATGGAATAACTTATTTTGAAGACTCCGCAACCAACTCACAATTCACGTTTGCCGATGAAGGAAAGTATACCGTTAAGTTGATTGTGGAATCAAAAGATGGTTGTTTGGATTCGCTTATCCGGCCACAATTTATCAATGTTATCAGGGGCGGAAAATCGTATATCGGAAATGCCTTTACGCCAAATGGCGATGGCACCAATGATGTGTTCAAGCCACACCTGCAAGGAGTAGTATCAACCGATTACCTGTTTGAAATCTATAACCGCTGGGGCCAAAAAGTATTCAGCACAAACAATATAAATGTAGGATGGGACGGAACCTTTAACGGAGCTCCGGCAACGATTGATTCCTACGTATGGAAAGTACAGGGAAAATATGTTGGCAATGTTGATTTTGACGATTCGGGTATGGTTACCCTGTTGCATTAATTATTCTGCCTGATCAATCAAGCGCTCGCGGTACTGGTGTAATACAACAGTTTTGGAAATAAACCCAACATACTGCGACTCATCATCAACCACAGGAATATACCACACTTCATATTCCTCAAAATATTTCATCACGTCTTCCATTTTTTCAGCCTGGTTCACCGAAATTTTAGGAATGCTCATGAGTTCCCTCACCGTGAGTTTATCATACAGGTTTTGCTTAAACATCACCTCGCGAATATCATCCATGGTAATAATGCCCACCAATCGGTTGCGCTTATCCACTACCGGAAACAAGTTGCGTGAAGAAGCCGAAATGGTTGCCACCAACTGCCGCAGGTTTTGATTCGGACTCAAAATTGAAAAGTCGTTTTCAACCACAGCGTTAATGCTCAACTCGCTTAATACAGCTGTGTCTTTGTCCAAAATCAGAAAGCCCCGTTCAATTAATGTTTTGGTGTAAATCGAATTCGGCTCAAAATACCTTGTAATAAAATACGACATGGCCGATACAATCATCAATGGAATAAACAATGCATAACCACCCGTAATTTCGGCAATCAAAAAGATCCCTGTGAGTGGAGCATGCAATACCCCGCTAATCAGTCCGCCCATGGCCACCGCAATAAAATTTTTCTCGTTCAAAAAGGTAATCTTCGAAAAGTTGACGCCATGCGAAAAGAAAAAACCAACCAGCGAACCCGTAAACAGTGACGGCCCGAAAATACCACCATTACCGCCCGAACCTACTGTAATGGCACCAGCAAATACCTTAACTAAAATAATAACAGCCGTGAAACCTAATACAAACCAGGTATTGTCTTTATAGTTAAAAAACAAACTGTTGTTGAATAAACTTTCAAAATTGCCCGACATTAATTTATTGGTGATACCATACCCTTCGCCATACAAAGGCGGAAACAAAAAGATAAGCACTCCAAGTGCAATACCTCCCCATATGGCTTTGCTATAGGGATTTTTACGTTTGTTTAAAAACGATTCCATTTTGAGTGTACTCCGAATCATATAAGTGGAAACAAAACCACATAACGCACCAAGGATTACATAAAAAGGAATTGCCTCTATGTTCCACGAATCGGTAGCCAACTGAAACAGCGGACTGCTGTTGAATAATTTTGAAATAACGGCTCCCGTGGCCGAAGCTATCAGCAACGGAATAAATGCCGGAATGGAAACCTCGGTAAGTAAAATTTCGAAAGCAAATACAACGCCCGCAATAGGGCTGTCAAAAATAGCGGAGATGCCCGCTGCTGCTCCGCTGGCCAATAATAGCGTTCGATCAGCTTTGCTCATCAATAGGTTTTTGGCCGTATTGCTGCCCAAGGCCGAACCCGTAACCGCAATAGGAGCTTCTAATCCGGCCGAGCCACCAAAGCCCACGGTGAGCGCGCTCGTGATTACATGCGAATAGGTCTTATACAACTCAATATTCGAAAACTTTTTGTTGATTGCATAAATGATGCTGCTAAGGCCTTTTTCGTAAGTGGTGATTTTGGGATGAAACAATTTGACAAATACCACACTCAGCAAAATCCCGATAAGTGGGTAAATAAGGTAGAAGTAATTTTCGTACCGAACGTTAAAACCACTCTCCAAACTATGCTGTAAAAAATGAACCGTGGTTTTGAGTACCACCGCAGCCACGCCCGCCAATACGCCCACCCAAATAGCCGCAATAATGAGAAAATTCTTATCGCTGATATACTTGTGCCGCTGACGCGTAAAGCGGTAAATAAGCAACTTGGTATGAATCCTGAGTTTTTTGTACAAGATATTTGTGTACTTGGTTAAAAAACAAAAATACCTCATTAGGTGGAGTAAAAAAATCTTTCTCAACCCAAATCATTTAGGTTAATTCCTACAAAAAATAATACTTTGCGCCCTGTTTTCCCTAACCTATGTTTAAAAAACTCCTTGTTCTCCTACTCTGCTTTGCTTACTGGAACCTCTCTGCACAAATTTTAAAGACGGATTCATCTCAAAAGGCGTTGTTTTTAGACGGCCTTATTTTAAAACAGAAGTATAAGCCGAAGTTTAATATTCAGGATGTTGATGCAAATGATTATAGTGAACTCATCAACAAAGCAATGGCCCTTTATGAATCTGAAAATTTCCTCGAGGCGTATGCCTTTTTTGAATTAGCAGACGCTTATAAAGACAAACAAGTTGAAAAAGCCAACCAGAAACAAACGGAAAAGTATTACTCATCAGCACCGCTTTTCATGATGGCTCTGTGTGAGATTAATCAAGAACACGATGACAATGCATTTGTCCTGCTCAAAAAAGTAATAGACAAAGACCCTATTAATGTGGATGCTTATGACGAGTTGGGCATGTTATACGCCAATCTGGATAAATACGACTCTGCAATTATCCAGTTCAAAAAAGCAATCAGCATTAATGCCCGGTCTGAAAAAGCTTATTATCACTTGGCTGAAGTATACAGCCTTAAAAAAAACTCCCTTTCCGCAAGGGCAACGGTGATTAAGCTCATCAATATTAACCCCAATAACGAGCTGTATCATTTGTGTCTAGCCAATATATATGAGCAAAGAATGGAATTAAAGGATGCGGAGAAAGAATACAATGCCGCAATTACCCATAGCCTTTCCTCAGCAAAAAACTATTTTTACAGAGGGGCCTTTTTGTTTCGGCAAAAAAGATACGTTGATGCCATTGCGGACTTCAGGATTTGTAAACAAAAAGACTCTACCGACTTGGTATATTTAGAAGGGCTAACATCGGCCCTCATGCATCATAACCAATTTGAAGATGGAGCCGAAAACCTTTATTTGTTGCTTACTCAAATGGATACGGCTTCTGCTGAGTTTAAATTAAACTTATCGCTGGTAGAAACATTGGACCTGCTAAAAATGATCCGCAAGGGAACAATTGATTCTGTTGAAAAAGCAACTGCCATCAAATTACTAGGGCTTATATATAACGATGCTATTGGAAACAAGTTTGAAATAGAAAATCTTGCATCCGGATTCCCTCAATCTGAAATTTGTCAGCGGTTATTTTTTCTATCCTTATATGTTGGCTCCGACCATCAAGGTTTTAAATATCAGTTGTACCGCTTGTATGCAATCAATGATAGTCTCCCCAATTCTTATATGATGGAAGCTACAATGGTAAATGCTGCCAATAGTAATTCCAAAAGAATAGATGCCGTTAAAAAGGCTATCGAAATTGATGGCAATAATCCTACCTATTATTATGCCCTTGCTTTGCTTAGTTCTTATGATGATG
>CALRRW020000171.1:0-4602 GCA_943370695.1 Comamonas sp. lk
TGGGAACGGAACCCATACCGAATGTGTGGGCCATATCAGTAAGGAAAAAATAACCATCAACCAAACCTTGAATCAATTTTTTTCCATTGCACAGGTAATAACAATTGCTCCCGAAAACAATATGGTGACATTGATCTCGGTTGAACCGTTGTTGCAAAAAGGCATGGAAAGTTTGGTTATTAGAACATCCCCCAACACGGATGATAAACGCACACGCAATTATTCAGGCAACAACCCGGTTTGCCTTGAGCCGGCCCTGTGCCAAAAGCTCGCACAACTAGGGTTCAAACATTTATTAATTGATTTGCCATCGGTGGATCCAGAAGAAGATGGAGGAGCCCTTTCGGCCCATCACGCTTTTTGGAACTACCCATCCAATCCACGTTTGGATGCTACCATTACCGAGATGGTTTTTGTGCCAAACAGCATCCCAGACGGAACCTATTTACTCAATATTCAAATTGCATCCTTGGAAACTGATGCCAGCCCGAGCAAACCCATTTTATACGCTATACACTAAACAATGAATACTTACAACGAAGAAGAGATAGAAGATACAGAAGAGGCAGCCGAACAGGATTTGTTTGAGCATCATCGGATTGTTTGCGATAAAGGGCAAGCTCTGTTGCGCATTGATAAATATTTGATGCACAAAATGCAAAATGCCAGCCGAAGCAAAATACAATATGCAGCCGATACAGGATGTATTTTGGTAAATGACAAGGCGGTAAAATCAAGCTATAAAGTAAAACCGTTTGATGTTATTTCCATTGTATTGCCGCATCCACCGAAGGATAATGATAGCATTGCTCCCGAGAATATTCCATTGGACATTGTATATGAAGATGATGATTTGCTGATTGTAAACAAACCTTCAGGAATGGTGGTGCATCCGGGTTACAATAATGTTACCGGTACATTGGTGAATGCACTTGCCTGGCATTTAAGAGATACATCGTTTGGTAAAGACGGAAACGTAAGACCCGGTTTGGTTCACCGCATTGATAAGGACACAACCGGATTATTGGTAGTTGCCAAAAACGAACTCGCCATGACTCATTTGGCCAAACAGTTTTTTCACCACAGCATTGATCGTTCTTATATTGCCCTGGCCTGGGGCGATTTTGAAGAACCCGAAGGAACCGTAACTGGATATATCGGCAGAAGTTCGCGCGATAGGCGTGTATTTACAATGTTCCCCGAAGAAGATAAAGAAATGGGGAAATGGAGTGTAACACACTACAAAGTGCTCGAACGATTAAATTACGTGAGCCTGATTGAATGCAAGCTTGAAACCGGACGCACACACCAGATAAGGGTTCACATGAAGCATATCGGACATTCATTGTTTTCGGATAGCACATATGGTGGAGACCGGATTTTAAAAGGAACAACCTTTACCAAATACAAACAGTTTATTGATAACTGTTTTACCATTATGCCTCGTCAGGCATTGCATGCCCGCTCATTAGGCTTTGTGCATCCTACTACCGGAAAGGATATGTATTTTGAAGCTCCGTTGCCCGCTGATTTTGCAGGTGTGTTGGAAAAGTGGAGAGGCTATAATCAGAATGTGATTAGCAAGGAAACAGATTAATGTAAATTTAATGTAACAGCCGGGTGCAACCAAATACGCATTTTGCATATCTTGCTTTCATTAACACCTAAATTATTACTATGAAAAAAATACTACTTTCATTTGCTGCACTTACTTCCCTGTCAATGGTGGGGATGTTATTTTTTAACCAAGGATCCTTGTATTCAAATTCAACCGGAGCTCCGGGATCCAGCACCTGCGCGCAAGGTGGCTGCCACAGTGATGGCGGTGAAGCGCAAACCAGCGCAGATATGTCACTCGTAGTAACCGATGGTTCGGGAAATACGGTTACTTCATACGTTGCCAATACCCAATACACCGTCACCTTTGGTAAACATGCCACCACATCCAAAGTAGGTTTTGCCTTATCAACCTCTGGTGGATCATTGGCTAAAAATACAAATGATACCAAAGTGCAAAAATTTGGTACTTACCTTACCCATACTTCAAGTGGAACAGCAGTTTCGGGAGGCCATGCCGAATGGTCGGCTAAGTGGACCGCACCAGCTTCGGGTACAGTAACACTTCAGCTGTTTATCAACGAAACCAATGGCGATGCCGGCAGTACAGGCGATGCTATTTTTACACATTCTGTTCAGCTTACTCCTGCAATTACCGGCTTAAGCAAATTGAGCACTGATGTATCTTTTAAAGTATATCCAAATCCCGTTACCGATAGGTTGAATGTGAGATTTGATGTTAAATACCAGTCGCCTATTACCATTACATTGATGAGCATTGATGGTAAACAAACCGCTGAGTTGTTTGCAGGTGAAGAGGCAAAAGGTCAGGTTGACAAATCATTTGATGTAAGTCAATTGGCGAAAGGACTTTATTTATTGAACATTCATACAGCTGAAGGAAACGCTATTCAGAAAGTGTTGATTGGTTATTAGTTGATAGGATACTTGTCAATATAAATTCACAAGTATAAAAAAAGGTGCGGCTAGACAGTCGCACCTTTTTTATGCAATAAAAATTAAACCTTGAGCACATATTTTTAACACGATACCCAATATTTTAATGTCAACTAATTGTCGTAACATTTGTATAACACCACATTTGATAGCCCGAATATGAAGTTAATATTGTTTTACTCAACCTCCCAAACCTTTGATGTCCAGAGGTTCTTGGGTATACCTTCCAATAATATTGCAGTATTTTAATAAAGGAGTAGGGGGTAAGGGGTTACTATTCAAATCCGAATGAGTGAATAGGGTTTAATCTCAACCCAGTACTTATGCGGCTTTTAATGATTTTAAGCACAACAGTTTCGTATCATCTGTAGTTTCTTTAGTTCCCGTTAATAAAGCTTATAGAAGTACACCTGCAAGTGTTGGATATATGTACCTGACACGATTTGAACCTGCTACTAAGGGCATCGCATATCGCATCAGGCACATTTGAATTTGATGCTTACAATGATGTCGGAGAAACTCTGCATATCACAGATGGACGATTTGATTTATACTTTCGTTAAAACAAACAATATAAGCACCGGTTGCCGTCTTTATTCAAAGACAGCCTTAAAAATGAGTAAGTTCTTTTTAGTTATTCGTCATCTTCTGAATCTTCCGAATCTTCTGAATCCTCACCTTCAGTTCCGCTTTCAGTTACGCCTGCTTCTCCAGGGCCTGTGCCGGTAACAATGGTTTCATATTTTGCATAAAATAAAAAAGTAGTAGTTACTTTGTAATCTACGGTAGCAACGCGGGTGATTTTACCATTTTTAGCAGCTTTTTCAATCCCTACATCCACATTTCCAAATCCAAAGAAGGTTTTAGCCGATGCTACGCCTTTTCGTGTTCCCACTGGATTATCTGTTACAGCAACAGGTGCCATCACAGAACATGAAGCTAGCATAGAACATAAAAATAGTATGCTAATATATGTTGTTAATTTTTGTTTCATAATGATGTTTTTATTCCCCTGTTACAATTAAAGTATATTTACCAAAAAGGAAGTAGCTGGTATATTGAAGATCTACAGAACCGATACGGGTAATTTTCCCCTTTTTAGCGGCTTCCATTATACCGTAGTTTCTATTAAAGCGAATTCCTGTTGAACTATACTGTATTGGGGTGCGAACTCCCCATCCAAAAATTACAGTAGTACTTGATTTTCCTTTCTTTTTTCCGATTGGATTATTAGTTACCTGATATGGGTGAGTAACACTGCAAGATGCGGCCAGCATGGCAACAAATGCTATAACAATTAATGATTTTGTTTTCATATTTATTTACCTTTACCTTTGGCTTTACCAGTACCAGCGGCTTGTTCTCCTGATACTGATGTACTTATTTTTAGAAATCCAGTTTTAATTTCCCAAGAGCCTATTTGGTTAATCTTGCCTGCCTTTGCAGCAGAAGAATAACTAAAATCTCCTTTTCTTTTGAAAGCACCCATACTAACGGTCCCTGTCTTTTTACCAACTGGATTGTTGGTTACTCCGTGTATGGTATAATAAGTACAACTGCTGAAGAGTATGGACCCAAATCCCAATAAACACAACTGTGCTATTTTTTTCATATTTTGTTATTTATTTAAGGCTAAGAATTAGTGAACAATTCAGGCCAAAACTAAAAAAAAAAGTGATAGATACAAGTGAAAATTTTCGCTTCATTTCAAACGAAGAATAGTTTGTATTATATACTACTCGTTATAAGTCGTTTGCCCGATACTTTGGTAATAAGAATAATGCACTAAAAATTGTATTGAAATAGGATTATCAAGGTTGTTAACCAATCGCTTATACTTGTACCATGAATGCTGAACAAATTTGCTTGCGCGCTTGTGCCCTTACCAAAGAAGTTGGATTGTTTATTGATACCGAAGCCAAAGGGTTTAGTCACGATAAAGTTGAGGAAAAAAGTTTTAATCAACTGGTATCCTATGTAGATAAAACAGCTGAGGGAAAACTGGTGAAAGGACTTTCTGAAATTTTTCCGGAAGCTGGTTTTATTACCGAAGAACAAACCATAACCACCGAAGAAAAAGAATACATG
>CALRRW020000172.1:0-4588 GCA_943370695.1 Comamonas sp. lk
TAATACAATAAAGGCTTTGGAATTGTTGGTTTCCAAAAAATCGTAAAGCGAATCAATTTTATCGGTACACCATCCCAGCGATTCGGGCGAGGTTGTTTCCCATGTTGCGGAATTACTTAACGGAGGAAAGTATACTTGCTGTGCATGCAGTTTTCCGGCCAAGCTAATCAATAGTAACCATGCAATATGTTTGAGTGAGCAATTCATGTTTTATTCGGTTGGTGAAATACGTTTGGCCGTCAATACATAGTTTAATATCAACTCTTGTTGATCAGGATTAATGCGTACTTCATTTTTATTCACCTTACGGGTCATTATGGGTACATTAATTTGCCATTGTTCCTCTGTTATCTCTGCCGGGGTAAATAATTTATGGCAGCTGCCACAGTTTTGTGCATACAGTATTTTACCTTCGGTAAACTTTGCCATTTCGGGGGTTACAGGAGCTACAGTTGCACTGTCAACAAGAGGTTTGGCAGGTGTTGCCTTTTTTGGGGAGGAACAACCAATCAATGCAACAACAGATAATAGCATGACAAAGTATTTCATTTAAACAAAAGTTAAGGTATTTAATTATTGGGTCAAATATAGATAAAGAGAGGAGTATTCGTTTTTGGAGCAAAAGATTATGACAAAATAAAGGAGAGAAAAATAGTGTATAGTACTCCTTACTTTTTGAATGCTAACCCTGCAGCAGATAATATTTTTTTAAGTTTAGGAATGGATGCCGGTCCCATACCGTGGAGTTTGAGAATAGCTGCCGAGTTATAGGTTGCCAGTTTGGCCAGGGTTATAATGTTTGCATTTTCCAGCGCCCGTCTTGCCGGTGCGCTTAGTGTTTGCATCCATTCACCTGTGGGTTTACGTTCGCGTTCGCATATCGGGCAGGTTGGACAATCGCTTGATTTAGTAAAAGAATGTCCGTTTTTACACGTTTGTTTCTTGCTTTTTTTGGCAGCCTTTTGCTCGTTTTGTTCAATTCTGTAACGAACAATTTTTTGGATGAGCTCATGGGGAATAGGTTTGTTGATGGGAAATTGTACGGCCCCTTTTGAACTGGTATAGGTTGCAATTTCTTTTTGAAAGGCCTCAATACCTGATGCTCCGGGGTAAAAACCGATATGGCTTTTGTATCCGCCAAAATGCACAAGATTTCCATTTAATACAAAAGTGGGAATGCCGTATTTGATGCTTTCCGTTGCTGTGGGCGCGGCCTTTTGAATGGTGTTCCTAACTTCCTGAAGGAGTACCTGAACGTCTTTGGGAAAACCTTGAATATAGTTCTCAATTGAATCAGCGCTGTTCATGTTATTCATTTTTACGTTGCTCAAATTCGTGATAGAAATTGGTTTTTGCAATTTAATTTGTGTTTAATTTCATTGCAAAGGGTTGGTTAGTACGATAATTATGAATGGAATAAGATTTTAATCAAAATGCTTGTTCTTAAACTTAACAATTGCTTAACATTGTGGTGCAGGCATCAAATTACTTTTGCCACAAATCACAAATAACTATGTTTGGTTTAGATCCTACTCTCACTGCGTTACTTATCTTCTGTCTTGTGGCAGCATTTGCATTCGAATTTATCAATGGGTTTCACGATACGG
The DNA here is from genome assembly GCA_943370695.1 of Comamonas sp. lk. Classification (GTDB taxonomy): domain Bacteria; phylum Bacteroidota; class Bacteroidia; order UKL13-3; family UKL13-3; genus UKL13-3. The sequence goes on from CALRRW020000172.1 coordinate 1,608, forward strand.
CCAATGCTGTGGCAACGGTAATCTATACCAATTCATTAAAACCATGGGCAGCTGTTGCGTGGAGTGGGGTGTGGAATGCAATCGGTGTATTTGCCGGTGGAATCACAGTTGCAGTGGGTATTACCAGTTTGCTTCCGATAGAAGTATTAACTGATACAAATATTCACCATAGCATTGCGTTAATTATGGCGCTTTTGCTCACAGCCATTATTTGGAACTTGGGTACATGGTATTTGGGAATTCCTTGTTCAAGTTCTCATACCTTAATCGGTTCTATTCTCGGTGTAGGTTTGGCTTATTCCTTTCTCGCTGAAAATAAAAACGTTTCTTATGTAAACTGGAGCAAAGCTTCTGATATTGGACTGTCGTTATTGGTTTCACCTTTAGTTGGTTTTAGTTTGGCCATTCTATTGATGTATATACTACGACAAGTAGTGAAAAATAAATCGATTTTTAAAGAACCGAATACAACTTTACCGCCACCATTTTGGATCAGGGCTATTTTACTATTGACTTGTACAGGAGTGAGTTTTTCGCATGGCAGCAATGATGGACAAAAAGGGGTGGGGTTGGTAATGCTTATTTTAATCGCAATTGTACCAGGTTATTTTGCCATTAATGGCTCAAAAGATATTGATGATTACAAACGAAATCTATCGTCAATCCAGTCGATTATGACCAAGGTGGATATGGTATCCATGAACAAGCCTGATAGTTTTGAATTCGCTAAATTTAATAGAATGGTTCTCGGATTGGATGAGAAAATTGCTTATGCCAAAGAGTTTGAATACCTAACAGCAGCGGAAAAGTTTGCTATCCGTAAGGATGTGATGACTATAAGCAAGGCTAGTAAAAAAATGCTGGCAAGCCCGGATTTGAATTTAAGTGTAAATGATAAATCAAAATTGAAAGTGCAAATTGAGGAGTTAAAGTCGGTTACTGATTATGCACCAAGCTGGGTTATTCTTTTTATTGCCGTTGCATTGGGTTTGGGCACCATGGTGGGTTGGAAACGTATTGTTAAAACCATTGGTGAAAAAATCGGAAAACAACATCTTACTTATGCCCAGGGAGCTTCAGCCGAATTGGTTGCAGCGAGTACAATTGGATTGTCTACATACTTTGGATTACCGGTGAGTACAACACAAGTATTATCATCTGGTATTGCAGGTAGTATGGTGGCCAGCAAGGGTGTTAAGAATTTACAACCGGCAACCATTAAGAGTATCGCAATCGCCTGGATACTTACATTGCCCGTAACGATCCTTTTAGCGGGTGGATTATTTTTGTTATTCCGTTTAGTGTTATAAAAAAAGGGAGCTTAAAAAAAGGAGTGAATCAATTTTGATTCACTCCTTTTTTTTGTAGCAATTCTAGTGTAAGAAGGTTTATTTCTTTTTCTCCTTAACGACCTTTTCTTTAACAACTTTTTCTTTAATCGTTTTAGCTTTAATTGAAACGTTTAGAATATTTGCATTTGCGATTCCACCATTTTCTCCGCCAGTTGTTTCTAATTTCCACTCAACAAAATCTGTTTTAAGATTTTCTTTTGCCTTAGCAATAGCATTTATTATAGCTTCTTCTAAGTTTCCAGTTGTGCTCTTTCCTTCAAATGTACCTTTTTTCATAAGTCCTTTAATTTGTATTTTAGCAAGGTATGTATATTTAAAAGCAATTTTCTTATTACAATGAGTAATTCGGTCAAATGCATAGATCAGTTACTTTTTTTAATCTTTTATGTGCCCAATTAACATTAAGTTAATATAGAGGAAACATTGAACTAACTTTGGGTTAACATTTTTGTAGCATTAAATTAACAAAGCAAATGCTCAGAAACGCTACTCCAAGACTCGTTATTTTATTCGTTCTCCTCTCATTTAACTCCGCAAAGGCCCAGTTTTTAATGGACATGGTTGATACATCAACTGCTATGGGGAAAGGCTTCTTGGGTATTCACAAAAAATTCGACAACTTCGGTGTAACTGGTTATAGTCAGCCCCAATTTCAGTATACCGAAAGCAGAGGCGCAAAGGGTTTTGCAGGAGGTGATTTTGCACCTTACAGTGATAACCGTTTTATGTTGCGCAGGGGCCGTATCCGTTTTGACTATTCGCATTTTACGAAAGAGGGAATGCCAAAAATCCAATTCGTTTTTCAGTTTGATGGAACAGATAGGGGTGTATTTGCACGCGATTTTTGGGGTCGTTTGTATGACACTAAATACAATCTTTTTACTTTAACAGCAGGTATTATGCCTCGTCCCTTTGGATTTGAGGTGAATTTGGGTTCTGCTGACAGGGAATCACCGGAACGTGCGCGCATGACGCAAACGTTAATGAAAGTGGAGCGTGATATTGGTGCCATGGTTTCGTTTGAACCCCGTAAAAAAACATCACCGTTTTATTATTTAAAAATCGATTTAGGATTGTTTAACGGTCAAGGTTTAAATACGGTAGGTGGCGATTATGATAGCTACAAGGATGTGATTGGAAGGGTAGTGTTAAAGCAAAAACGTATTGCAGGTAAGTTTTACCTTTCAGGAGGTATCAATGGGTTTTATGGAGGAATGGCAGATACAACCATTCAATACAAAATTTCGGACGCTAAATTTGTGACGGATTCAACCAAGAGCGTTGATGGAGTGAAGGCTCCGCGCCAGTATGCGGGAATTGATGTTCAATTAAAGTACAAATACGATTGGGGAGGTGCTACAGAAATTCGTGCCGAGTATTGGCAGGGAACAAATACGGGAATAGCCTCATCAAATGAGCCTCCTGTAAATTTGCCTACCGAGGCTTTGTACATCCGCAAGTTTAACGGAGCCATCTTTTACTTCTTACAAAACATATACAGCAAAAGGCACCAGTTGGTATTAAAATATGATTGGTTTGATCCGAATACGCAGGTGAGCGGAAATGAAATTGGTGCTACAGGTTCTAAACTAAGGCAAACGGATATTAAGTATACCACTTTCGGAATCG
>CALRRW020000173.1:0-4583 GCA_943370695.1 Comamonas sp. lk
TGGAAAAAGAGTTGTAATTTACATCTTGATAATATTCCCGTCCTCCATTTCGATGATGCGGTGGGTACGTTTGGCAAATTCATTATCATGGGTTACAATTAACAACGACTGGTTATAAACGGTAGCAAGTTCCTGGAAAATATCAAACACAATCTCACTGTTTTTTTTGTCGAGGTTACCGGTTGGTTCATCGCCCATAATGATGATGGGATCGTTGATAAGCGCACGTGCTATAGCTACCCGCTGCTTTTGCCCGCCCGATAATTGATTGGGATTTTTGAATGCTTCCTGTTCGATGCCCAGTATTTTAAGTTTTTCATAAGCCAGGTGTTCCACTTCTTTTGTAGAACGAACACCCAATTTTAGTCCCGGCAACATCACATTTTTGAGCACCGAAAACTCATTGAGCAAATAGTGAAACTGAAAAACAAAACCGATTTTTTCATTTCGCACCATGGCCAGCTCAGCTTCTTTTTTATGGCGCATGGGTATGCCGTCAATCCACAGTTCACCTTCATAATCGGTATCCATGGTTGACAAAATATACAACAAGGTGGACTTTCCGCATCCTGATTTACCGATAACGGAAACAAAGTCGCCTTTGTTAATGGAAAAAGAGATACCTTTTAAAATCTGAACATCGGTGGGATCATGAAAATATTTTGAAATCCCTTTGGCCTGAAGTATTACTTGTTCCATCTTATTTGCCTCTGATAATGATTACAGGATCCATTTTGCTTGCCTTACGCGAAGGGAAATAGCCTGCAAAGTATGTTGTGACAATTGAAAACACAGCCCCGATGATGTAGAATTTCGGATTGTAATCAATGGGATATGTTTTAATAGAAGGCAATGATGTTGTGTTAAACGGAACTTGATCGATGATAGCCGACAATCCGAATCCCAGAAGCAACCCAAACAGTCCGCCCACAATACCAATAGTGGAAGCAATGCTGATAAAAATAGCGTTTACATCCCTTCCTGAAAATCCGGTTGCTTTTAAAATGGCAATTGAATCCATTTTTTCATAAATCATCATATTGAGGATATTGTATATACCAAACCCCGCCACAATCAATAATGTTACCCCTACTGCATATGAAATAAGTGTGCGGATAAAACTACCTGTTTCAAATTGCGAATTGGCCGTTTGAATATCCAGTGCATCCACACCAAATATCTTTTCGTATTCTTTGGCCATTTTGGGGGCCTGCAAAATATCCTTTACTTTAATTTGCAAATCAGTTATATAATTTGACGATTCCCCCAGCAATTTTTGAGTTGTACTGATGGAGCAATAACTCTGCACATTATCCAAATCAAGCAATCCCGATTGAAAGTAACCGACAACCTTTAATGGAACCCGTTCACCTTTTGACGTAGTTACCTGTATTACATCACCGAGTTGTACCAACATTTTTTCGGCAACTCCTTTTCCCAAAATAATGCTGTTGGGTGTATTTTTAAGGTCGATATAATTTCCCGAAACCACATAATCATTAAACAAAAACAAACGGTTCTCTTCTTCAACATCAATACCGTTTATGATTCCGTTCAAATCCACTACACCCACATTGTAAAAAACCTGGGCCATAATTTTGGGTGCCACGCCTACCACCCTCTCGTCCTTTTTTAAGGTCGACATGATATCCATGCTGTTGTATATTTCCAATCGTTCATTTTTGGGTTTTACCGAACTGATAAAATTGTGGTGGTTTTTAAACGCTACAGATTGGTCAATGGGTTGTTGTTTGGAAGGTTTAACTTCGTTGTATAACCGAATATGCGGGGTACGGTTGAGTATCAATCCGTCCAGCATACTGTTGAGTCCTCCCATAAAACTTAATAAGGCAATAAACATTGTGATGCTAAACGTAACACCTATTGCGGCAACCATGGTTTGTCGCCATCTTGCTCTCAATAAAGAGACCGATATACTAAAAATGAGTTTGTATTTCATTGAGCTGGATCTAATAATTCATCAGTGGCGCTGATACCCGAAAGTATTTCTACTTTTTGGTAGTCTTTTAATCCTGTTGCAACCCTTACCTTCTCCCCATTACTTTTTATAACCGTTGAATCATTTAACAGGTAATTGCGGGGAATAAGCATTGCCTTGTTTTTGGAGGCAACTACAATATTGGCTTCAAACGAAATATTAGGATACAATATTTCGGGCTGTTTCAAAAACTCGGCCTCCACTAAAAATGTTTTGCTGCGTTCGTTCATCAATGGATTAATTTTGGTAACACGTGCTTCGAATACTTGTCCCTTATAACTATCAAGGGTTACCATCACTATCAACTCTTTTTTCATTTTTAAGATGTCATATTCATCCACCTGCATTTCCAAGATAAATGAAGTGGCATCTCCAATTACGGCAAGGGGTGTTTGTACACCCACTATCTCGCCTTTGGTTTTGGCAAGACTGTATACAAGTCCATCTATTTCACTTCGGAGAACATAATCACCGGCCAGGGTGCTCGATATTGAGAGGTTTTTGCGGGCTTGTGCCGCATTAAAATTTAATTGCCGCTTCAGGTCATTGTATTTAACAATGGCCGAATAATAGGCTGTTTTCGAATTTCCATACTGAAGCTCTCTTTGCTCAAATTCTACCTGTGATCCGATTTGTTGTTCCCACAATGTTTTTTGACGTGCATACATGAGCGAGTCGCTTTTCATTTTATTACGCGACAATTCAATGAATGCTTTTGCTTCATTTAATTTCCCCTGATTGGCCTTTACATCCGAAAAAGAAACCGAGAGCTCGGCATTCTCTTTGTTCAACCGTTGTGTTTCGTTTGAAATGGATAAGATGGGCATGCCTTTGTGCACTGAATCGCCTTCGGAAACGAATACCTCTTCAATAATACCATTAACAGTGGCAAAGGCCTGGTATTGATTTTTACTTTTAACAATTCCGGAAGCATAAATGGATTCAGAAATGGATTCGACAGTTGGTTTTATTTTTTGAATATTGTTTTTGCAGGCAAAAAGTAATGATGCCATCAAAAGATAGACCGTTGGTTTAATCATGGATTAAAGGTACGTTTTTTCAATTGTCTTTAAAGTATGTGCAATCAGCGGGGGCTATGATTATAGTCACGTATGCATCCATAGCCAAATTGCCCCAGGCCTATAAGGTAACAAACAATAGTACAGCGTGTAAACCTTGAGCATTTTCGTTTTTATGGTTATATTGGGGAGCAAATTGATAACCTGACGGGTTTTGCCCATTAACCAATATATACCATGACAGCCATTCATTTCCCCTCAACATTAACCCTCAGAATAGACTGGAGTGAGCTTGATTATTTTGGTCATGTGAACAATGTATCTTTCTTTAAATACATCCAGGCGGCACGTGTTCACTATTGGGATATGGTGGGCATTACCCAAACCCACCGGGAAACCAATATGGGCCCTATGCTGGTATCCTGCAAGTGCGATTTTAAACAGCCGTTGTTTTTCCCCGGAAATGTAACCATTCGTTCGCGGGTTGAGTTTATCAAAAACACGAGCTTTGGCATCAACCATCAACTTGTAGACGATAAGGGCACTATTGCAGCCGAAGCACAAGATGTGATGGTGCTGTTTGACTTTAACAAAAATGAAAAGGTGCTGTTCTCACCAGCCTTAAAAGCGGTGATTGAAAAGTTGGAAGGAAAACCCTTCTGACAAAGGGCATTGTTACAGCTCACCTAAGGGCATAAAAAAACCTCCGCAAGGGAGGTTTTTCTTTTATTATCAAGTGTAAATTATTTTACTCTTTCCACGTAATCACCTGTGCGGGTGTCGATTTTAATTTTTTCACCATTCTCCACAAACAATGGAATCATTACCTGAGCACCGGTTTCAACAGTTGCCGGCTTAAGGGTGTTGGTTGCGGTATCCCCTTTTACACCCGGTTCGGTATAGGTAATTTCCAATACCACAAACGTTGGCGCCTCAGCCGAAATAGGTGTTTCTCCTCCTTCAAAAGCTACCTTAATCATCATTTCTTCTTTCAGAAACTTTTCGGTATCGCCCAATAATGAGCCATCAATGTATACCTGATCAAAGGTTTCGGGATCCATTAACACAATGCTTGCCCCATCTTTGTATGAATATTGCATTTCGCGAAACTCAACACGTACAAACTCAATACTTTCGCCTGCACGGAAACGGTGTTCCATTTGTTTGCCGCTTTTGGTGTTGCGCAATACCACTTGGTAAAATGCACGTAAGTTACCGGGTGTACGGTGTTGATACTCCAATACCTGACACAACTCGCCATTGTGGCGAATAAATGATCCTCTTGATAAATCTGCTGTAGAAGCCATATTAATTATAATCTATTTCAAAAATGTGTTTGTCCCAAAACTCCGAACACTTGGAACGGAATCGGGATGCGAAAATAAGGAAATTTAGAGAAGTACCACAATTACATAAAACCTAACTGTAACTTAGCGCTTTCGCTCATCAAATCCTGGCTCCAGGGTGGTTCAAACACAACCTTTACCTCTACTTCCTTAACGCCTTCCATGGCACTGAGTTTTTCTTTTATTTCGGCCGGCATGCTCTGTGCAGCGGGGCAAAAA
>CALRRW020000174.1:0-4580 GCA_943370695.1 Comamonas sp. lk
AAGCCTCATCGCCACCTTCTTTGGCAACTGTCCATGACTCCATTGATGTAGCCATTGCTCCGTTATAGTCTTTCATTGCATATTGGATTTTTGCTTTGGTATGCAAATTCCAGTACGCTTTTGGATTAGAAGCAACTGCTTTGTTAATCCACTCAAGTGATTTGTTTAAGTCCTTACCGTTGTCCAAATAATAGCTTGCTGCCTGCGAGTAAGGACGTGTATCCTTAGCCATGCTCTCTTCAATTTGTTTTGAAATGCGGGCATCATAATCGGCAGTTACTTTAAAACTTACTGAAGTATTTTCCCAAGCTAATTCAACATCAGCTTCGTTGCTTTTCAAATTGTTAACTGCAATTGTAAATGTTTCTACTGCCACTGCGGTACGTGTTGATTTTACCACAAAACGTGCAACATCATTTTCTTGCTTGTAGGCACCTTCGCTTGTTACGGTTAAATCTTTGGTAATAATTACTGTCCAGTCTGACTCACCGGGAATGGTTAACAAACCATATTTTCCGGCTTTCACTTCCATTCCGTTTAGCTTCACATCTTCACCAAAGCTAATGGTTGTTGCACCATTGGCACCTGTGCGCCATAGTTTGCCAAAAGGCACTACATCACCAAAAACCTTACGGCCTTTAGCACTTGGGCGCGAATAACTTACTTCAATTTTAGAAGTTGCGAAGTTTTGAGAAAACGAAGCCGAAGGGCTTGGTTGAGGGAAAGGAATCGTTTGGGCGCTAACCGCCATTGTGCCTGCTAAGGCTAAGGTTAATAGGTAGTTTTTCATATGTGTGTCTTAAGATAAGGTAATTGTGTAAACGTTTAATGTGATTATAAGTTTGCGGTTCGTCCGCCATCAACCGGAATATTAATACCGGTAATGTAAGATGCATAATCGCTGGCCAGGAAAGCTGCAACATAAGCAGGCTCCTCCGGTTTGGCAAATCGGCCCAATGGAATTTCGTCTGTCATTTCTTTGCTTACTTCTTCAATGCTATGCTGTTGTTTAGAAGCTTTGCCCTCTATAATTTGCGAAAGCCTGTCGGTAGCAGTAGCACCTGGCAAAATATTGTTTACGGTAATATTGTACTTGCCCAATTCATTGGCAAGTGTTTTACTCCAATTGGCTACAGCTCCGCGAATGGTATTGCTTACGCCCAAACCTTTCAAAGGAATTTTTACCGAAGTAGAAATGATATTGATAATCCGACCATAACCCGATGCACGCATCCCATCCACAACACTTTGCACCAATACCTGGTTGCACAGCAAGTGTTGGGTAAATGCAGTTGTAAATTCGTGTAGTTCAGCATCAATAGCCAATCCGGCAGGTGGACCTCCTGTGTTGTTTACCAAAATATGGTACACCTTTGGTTCATTCATTTTTACATCCAATAATGCTTTTAGCTCATCGGGTTTGTTAAAATCGGCTGCTATAAAATCGTGTAACTGCCCTTTAGAGGTATCAAGGTCTTTAACAATTTGTTCCAATATCGATTCACTGCGCGATACCAGCGTTACATTAGCACCCAGTAAGGCAAACTGTTTGGCAATGGCGTTTCCGATTCCACGCGATGCGCCACAAACCAATGCATTTTTTCCTTGTAAATTTATATTCATGTGTTTCTATGGCTTTGAGTAATTGGCTTTGCGGCTTTGGGTCGGCAAGTCACCAGGTTTAACAAAGGCATTGTTTTATGTTGATAGAGCGCCAAAAATAGCATTTAATTTTTCTTTCCGTAATATCTTTTGCCCTGTTTCACCAAAAGCAATAAGCCTCTCACCTACTTTGGCTGTAAAACTGCAGATAACTGAATTACCGATAGCACTTTGCAAAGTAGCTTCAAATACCACCGTGCTTCCTATTAATGCCGGTGAGGCATGTTCTATTTTCAAAAAGGTACCAATACCTTCTTCATCATCCTCTTTCATTTCCAGTACAAATAAACGGCAGGCCCATTCGGCATCCCGGCCAAGTGCAAATGTTGCGTACACCGGATGTACTTCTCCCGATTCGAATACAGCAGTATCGGCAGTTTCAACAAGTTTTGTGAATGTTTTGGTTGAACCTAATTGGAAAGGGAATAGCATGTGTGATGTTGAATATGTTAATTGTGTTGAGAGTGTTGATTGTGTTAATTGAAATTGATCCGTTTATCCATAATCAACACACACCAAAATTAACACAATTAACATTCTTCTACTCATGCCCCATTCTGTTTTGTTTGGTTTCAATGTATTTGATATTGTGCGGATTGGTTGCGGTTTTGATGGCAACGTTTTCTACAATTTCTAAACCATAACCTATTAAACCGGCACGTTTGGTGGGATTGTTGGTCATCAGGCGCATTTTATGCACGCCTACTTCACGCAACATTTGCGCTCCTACTCCATATTCGCGTTCATCGGGACGAAAGCCTAGCTGAATATTTGCATCAACCGTATCCAAACCCTGTTCTTGCAATTTGTATGCTTTGAGTTTGTTTAACAAACCGATACCTCTTCCTTCCTGGTTGATGTAAATAACAACTCCTTTGCCTTCGGCTTCAATCATTTCCATTGCTTTTTGCAACTGGTCGCCACAATCGCAACGGAGGCTATGAAAAATATCGCCAGTAACACAAGATGAATGCACGCGCACAAGCACAGGCTCATCCGGATTCCAGGTTCCTTTAACCAAAGCCATATGTTCCTGACCGGTATTTTTTTGTTCGAAAGCAATGAGTTCAAAATTGCCATGTTTGGTTGGCATTTCAACCGAAATCACCCGTTTTACAAGCGATTCTTTTTGCAACCGGTATTCGATTAAATCTTTGATGGTAACCAACTTTAATTGAAACCGTTCGGCAACTTTAATTAAATCAGGAAGACGCGCCATACTGCCATCTTCGTTCAGTATTTCTACAATACACCCCGCAGGCTCAAAACCCGCAAGTCGCGCCAAATCAATGGCAGCTTCGGTATGTCCTGCTCTGCGCAACACTCCTTCGGCCTGCGCTTTCAATGGAAAGATATGTCCGGGTTTTCCTAAATCTTCCGGTTTGGTATCGGGGGCAATTAACGCTTGAACAGTTTTGGCCCTGTCCTGTGCTGAAATTCCGGTGGTACAACCTTTGCCCAGCAAATCAATAGAAACCGTAAAAGCCGTTTCATGTACGGCATTATTATCAGTTACCATTAAGTTTAAGCCAAGCTCATTGCAACGCTCGGGGGTAATGGGTGTACATATTAACCCACGACCATGTGTTGCCATGAAGTTAATAATCTCAGGCGTTACATTGCGCGCAGCAGTTAAAAAATCGCCTTCATTCTCACGATCTTCATCATCCACCACGATTACCACTTTACCATTGCGGATGTCCTCAATGGCTTCTTCTATTGTATTAAATTGAAAACTCATTTTTTATTATCCTCGTATTTTTTGATTCGTTCTAACTCCTCTACATCCAGCAAATCCTTCGGCCTGCCGGTATTTTGATTGTTTTTGCACTCTTTATTTTGCTTTAAATCTACTTGTTTTCATAACTGCACGAAAACGTAGGCTTTTCCATTATTCAAATATACTAAACAACAGGTTGCTTTAAATTGATTTGCGCTTTGTAAAAGTCAAGCACTTCATTGATTACTTTGGTATTGCTATACTCACTTTCAATCAGCTTCTGAGCCTCATTTCCAAGTGTTTTGCAAAGTAAGGGATTGTTTAATAATTGCTTTAAACACTGATAAAACTCATTAGCTGTATTGGCTATCAGGATGTTTTTGCCATCCGTGTACCGTATGCCCTGCGCACCCAGTGATGTGGAAACAATCGCTTTCCCGGCTGCCATGCCTTCCAGTATTTTTACCCTGATACCACTTCCCGAAAACAAGGGTACAATCATGATTTGGTTGCGGAGCATAAATTGTTCGGCATTTTCCACCTCACCCTCAATGGTTACCCCATCCGAAAATGACAATGGGAATTGATTGTTCAGTTTCCTTCCTGCCAGCTGCAAGCTAGCTTCGGGGAATTGTGCAAATACCTTTGGCCAAACATGATCCACAAACCACGTTATGGCTTCTTTATTAGGCTCCCATTCCATGGAACCTATGTGAAACAGGGATTGAGGTTTGGGCTCCGTTTCACTTTTAATACAATCAATTCCGAGCGGGGCTACATGAATGGGTTTTGCGAAGCCCATTTGCTCAAAAACAGCTTTGTCATTTTCGGTAACTGTGGTTAGTACGTCAAAGGTCGGAAGGATATTTTGTTCGAATTGCTGAAGCCTTCGGGCCAATAAATTGAGGTACCATTTTTTGATGATATTGCTTTCTCCGCTTGCCAGTGTTTGCCATATTTCGTGCTCCACGTTGTGTTGTCGCAATACCAATAAAGCATTGCTATTGCTGCGAACAACATCGATGCAGGTTGCCATAAAAATACTTTCGCATACAATTACATCGTAGGTTTTTTGGGAGAGTAAATCAATCAGTAACTTTTGGTATTCCGCGGAAACAAAACGGGCCACATGGTACGATTCGGAGCTAAATAAATTTAACAAAGCCGGAATCGGTTTTACTTGGTTATCCAGGTTTAC